>JAULZJ010000141.1:0-10747 GCA_032117435.1 Candidatus Nanopelagicales bacterium
GCCGAGATGATGACCTTCTTCGCGCCGGCGTCGAGGTGCGCGCGCGCCGTGGTCGCATCCGTGAAGTGGCCCGTGGACTCGATCACGATGTCCACGCCCAACTTCGCCCAGGGCAGGGCGGCGGGGTCCTTCTCCGCCGTCACGGTGATCGTCTTGCCGCCCACGGTCAAGGTGCCCTCGCCATGGCTCACCGGCAGCGGGAAGCGCCCGAGCACGCTGTCGTACTTCAACAGGTGGGCGAGCGTCGCCGTGTCGGTGAGGTCGTTGATGCCGACCACCTCGATATCCGACACTCCCGAGGCGACTAGCGCCCGGTAGAAGTTGCGGCCGATGCGGCCGAATCCATTGATACCCACGGTGATGCTCACAGCGAACTCCCGATGATGGGGCGCGAGGCGCCGATCGACGCTGTCACCTTACCGTACGCGTTTACATCCAGGTCGGGCCTCACCGGCTTCACACCGTTTGCTGAACGCACCCTGACGCAGCACGCCGTTGCTGAAACATGCGCGTGCAGGAACCTACGGCTCCAGTTCGGCGTGGAGCTCGGCTTCGAGTGCATCGATGTCGGCCTCAGCGAGCGCAGCATCCGTGCCCGGCAAGCCGAGCTCAGCGGCCTTCTTGTCCGCCGTGGCCAGCAGCCGCCGTATCCGCCCTGCCACCGCATCCTTCGTCATGGGCGGATCTGCCAGGGCACCCAACTCCTCGAGGCTCGCCTGCCGGTGCTCGAGACGGAGCCTGCCCGCCTCTGCAAGGTGATCGGGGACCTCATCGCCGAGGATCTCCATGGCCCGCCGCACGCGAGCACCCGCTGCCACCGCCGCCCGAGCCGATCGCCGGAGGTTGGCATCATCGAAGTTGGCGAGCCGGTTGGCTGTCGCTCGCACCTCGCGCCGCATCCGGCGCTCCTCCCACACCAGGACGGATGAATGCGCACCCATCCGTGTGAGCATGGCCCCGATGGAATCCCCGTCGCGGATCACCACACGATCGACTCCGCGCACCTCACGCGACTTGGCCGGGATGCCCAGGCGGCGCGCCGCTCCGACGAGAGCCAGGGCAGCCTCGGGACCCGGGCACGTCACCTCCAACGCGGCAGAGCGGCCCGGCTCCGTCAGCGAGCCGTGCGCGAGGAACGCGCCACGCCACGCCGACTCCGAATCGCACACGCCGCCGGAGACGACAGCCGGCGGCAGTCCGCGCACCGGGCGTCCCGAACCATCCACCAGACCCGTCTGGCGTGCGAGGTGCTCGCCACCGGAGACGATGCGTACGACGTAGCGCTGAGCCTTGCGCAGGCCGCCGGCCTGCACGATCGCTATCTCGCTCTCCTGGTTGTAGACCTCGGTGAGATCCTTGCGCAGCCGGCGGGCTGTGGCCCCTGCATCGAGGTCCGCCTCGACGACGATGCGCCCAGCAACGATGTGCAGGCCTCCCCCGAACCTCAGCAGCGACGACACCTCTGCCTTACGGCAGCAGGACTTCGTCACCGGCAGACGGCTCAGCTCGTCCTTCACCTCTGCGGTCATGGCCACCGCGCCATCCTGCCACGGCTAGTCCAGGACCTGCTCCAGGGCGCCAGCAAGCAGGCGCGGGTCGTGGTGCCCCGGCCCGGCGAGGACGTCGGCTACGCGCAGCCGAGCCCCGAGCCGCTCAGCGGATCGTTCGAGCGCCGCCCGGTCATCGGAAGAGCGCCGATCCACGATCACGTCGTCGAGGGATATCCCGGGCGCGAACTCTGCCCACGTGTCGAGATATCGAATCGAGGTGAAGTCCTCCGTCTCACCGTGCTGCGGTCCCGCATTGAGCACCAGGATTCGCCTTGCTGGCGTGGATTGCAGCTCACGCCCGATCTGCGGGACGAGTGTGTGCGTGAGGATGCTGGTGAACCATGAGCCTGGCCCGATCACCACATGCGTCGCGTCACCGATGGCACCGACGGCTTCGAGGCACGGACGAGGTGCCTCGGGGATGAGCCGCAACCCATTGATGCGTCCTTGGCCCGCCGTGAGACGCGCCTGACCACGGACCTCGCTCACACGCCCCTGATCGTCGATCACGTCGGCGACGATGTCGACGGGTTCACGGCAGTTCGGCAGCACCCGGCCGCGTGCCCCCAGAACGGCACCGAGTCTGTCCAGGCCGGAAACCAGGTCGCCCGTCTCCTCCCACAGCGCGACGAGGATCAGATTGCCCAGGGCATGTCCCTCCACGTCCCCGGTGCCGCCGAACCTGTACTGGAGCACGCGCAGCCACAGGCCCTCATCAGCCAGCGCGGCCAGCGCCATGCGAAGGTCCCCCGGCGGAGGTACGCCGAGGTGAGTGCGCAGTCGGCCGCTTGAACCACCGTCATCCCCGGTGCCCGCAATGGCCGTGGGATCGATGGAGAGATGACGCAGGGCGCATAGCGTGACGGCCAGCCCGTGACCACCGCCCAGTGCGACGACGCGCCTGATGGTCGTCACTCGCGCCCGAGGTCCCGATGTACGACCATCGTCTCGATGCCGTGAGCCGAGAGCCGGGCCGCCAGCTCCTCGGCGAGTGCCACGCTACGGTGCTTGCCGCCGGTGCAGCCGACAGCGACGGTGACGTAGCGCTTGCCCTCGTGGAGATATCCGCGTGCCATGACGTCGAGAAGCCGGGTCGTCTCATCAAGGAAGCTGCCCGCCGCTGGATTGCCGATCACGTACTCCCGGACATCGGACTCAAGACCCGTGTGCTCGCGAAGGTGAAGCTCCCAGTGGGGGTTGGGCAGGAAGCGTGCGTCTAGCACGACGTCCGCATCGACGGGAATCCCGTACTTGAACCCGAAGGACATCACGGTTGCGCGCAGCGGGGCAGGAGCCCCGGCGAATGCCGCGTCAACGCGCCGACGCAACTCATGGACATTGAGCTGGCTGGTGTCGATGACCAGATCGGCGTCGGCACGCAGGCCCGCGAGCGCCACCCGCTCACGCCTCAGCCCATCGACGAGACGCTCGCCCTGCTGGAGCGGATGCGGGCGTCGATTGCTCTCGAATCGCCGTACGAGGCTCTCATCCGAAGCCTCGAGGAAGAGGATGCGCACGTCCAGGCCGGTCTCGCGCAGCCGGACCAGGGCTCGTTCGGTGTCGTCGAAGAACTTCCCGCCTCGCACGTCCACCACGACGCCCACGCGGGACACGCCCTCGTCACCGAGGGCGCGGACGGTTTCCGGGATGAGCGACGGCAGCAGGTTGTCGACCACGAACCAGCCCTGGTCTTCGAGTGCGCGTGCAGCCGTGGACCGGCCCGCCCCGCTCATCCCCGTCACGAGGACGACGTCGACCACCGTCATTCGCCCACCTCCGCCGTCAGCATCTCACTCGCTGTCGCAGGATCCGGATTCAGCGCGCCCAGGATGCGCTCGGCGAGATTCGGGCCGATACCGGTCACCTCCTGGAGCTCCTCCGCGGACGCCCGACGGATCGCCGCGACGGATCCGAATGCGCGCATGAGCGACCTGGCCTTCTCCGTCCCGAGCCCGGGGATGTCATGGAGGGCACTGCGCGTGCGACGCGTGCGGGTCCGTCGCTGGTAGCCGATGGCCACCCGGTGCGCCTCATCGCGCATGCGCTGGAGGAGGTAGAGGCCCTCGCTGGATCGAGGCAGGACCACCGGGTCCTCGCGACCAGGAAGCCACACCTCCTCCAGCCGCTTCGCCAGCCCGGCCACCGCGATGTCCTGCACATCGCGCTCAGCCAGTGCCGCCTGGGCAGCCTGCACCTGAGGGGCTCCCCCATCGACCACGAGCAGATTCGGGCGGTAGGCGAACGCCTTCCTGCGCGCTTCCTCCGCCTCGGCAGGCACGGGTCGGAAACGCCGCATGACGACTTCGCGCACGGCGGAAGTGTCATCGCGCGCACCCTCCGCGGAGATCGCGAAGGTGCGATTCTCCCGCGGGCGCGGGGATCCATCCTCGAAGACCACGAGCGACGCCACCACGCCCTCACCTCCCAGGTGGGAGACATCGATCGTCTCGATCCGGAGAGGTGCCTCCGGCAGGGCGAGGGCCTCCTGCAGTTGCCTCAGTGCCTGGCTTCTCGCCGTGAGATCGCCCGCCCGCTTCGCCTTGTGGATGGCAAGCCGCTGCTCGGCATTGGACGCCGCTGTCGCGAGCAGGTCGCGCTTGGCGCCTCGCTGCGGCACGCGGACATCGACCCTCCTTCCCCTCCGCCACGCGAGCCACTCCTGGACAGCGGCGTCGACGTCAGCGGGCACGAGGATCTCGGGCGGGCACTCATCCGCATCGTCGACGACACTGACAAGAAGGCGGCCGACCAACTCGGCATCGCTCACATCCTCGACTCGCTCCACGATATAACTGCGCTGGCCGCGAATCCGACCATCGCGCACATGGAAGACCTCGAAGGCGACCTCCAACTCATCGGATGACATTCCGACGACGTCGGCGTCCACGGACTCGTCGAAGACGACCGAATTGCGCTCCATGGCACGCTCCAGCGCACCGAGATCGTCGCGCAGTCGGGCCGCACGCTCATAGTCCTGCGCGTCGGAGGCGGCCCGCATGTCCGCGGCGAGCCGGCGCTGGAAGTCACGGGCACGACCGCCCATGAAGCTGCACAGGTCCTCGGCTATCTCCCGATGCTCCTGGGGGGTCACGCGCCCGACGCACGGAGCGGAACACTTCCCGATGTCTGCGAGCAGGCATGGCCGACCCGACCTCCGCGCGCGATCGAAGACCCCGCGACTGCATGTGCGGACCGGGAACACCCGCAGGAGCGCGTCCAGGGTGCCGCGAATCGCCCAGGCATGCGCGTAGGGCCCGAAGTAGCGCGTCCCTGAGCGCTTGGCACCCCGCGTGACGAGCGCACGCGGGAACTCCTCCCCCATGGCTACCGCGAGGTACGGGTAGGACTTGTCGTCCCGATAGCGCACATTGAAGCGGGGGTCGAATTCCTTGATCCACGCGTACTCGAGCTGGAGAGCCTCCACCTCGCTGCCGACCACCGTCCAGTCGACGTCCGTCGCCGTGCGCATCAGCGACCGCGTGCGCGGATGCAGAGTGACTGGATCGGCGAAGTAGGAGCCCAGACGCGACCTCAGCGATTTGGCCTTGCCGACGTAGATGACGCGACCGTCGGAGTCGCGGAAGCGATAGACCCCTGGACGATCAGGGACGCCGGTGGGGCGGGCCTCACTACTGATCACCGCCCGCGAGTCCTCAGCCGAGGACGACCTGGTCGTCCAGCACGGTCACGTCCACCGCAGCAAGACCTGTCGTCGCAGGCCCCACGATGACCGCTCCGTCCTCTGCCGAGAAGAGCGAACCGTGGCACGGGCAGAGGATCTCGTTGTTGGTGACCTCGCTAACAAGGCAGCCCTGGTGGGGACACACCGCCGTGAATGCGCGCACATCGCCCTGTGCCGGCTGCGTCACGACGACCTTCGGGCCTTCGTACACCACGCCTGAACCTACGGCGATCTGGTCCACGGGGCCGAGGACTTCCCCCGGGGGCGCCGGAGCATTGCTCTCCGTCCCTGCGGGGGCCTGCGACGGCGCAGGATTCGCTGCACTCGATCCAGTGGCTTCGCCCGAACCACCGCATGCGGCAAGCGCGGCAGTCGCGCCGAGGGCGCCTCCGCTCATGAGCACGGTCCTGCGGGCAAGGGGCTTGGCGTCCATGGTCACAGGCTACGACGCCCGCTTCTTCCTGGCCCGTCGAGCGGCCGTGCCGGGCGTGGGCAGACCGAGAATCGGCCGGAGGAATCGCCCCGTATGGCTCTCGCCGTGCTCGGCAACCTCCTCCGGGGAGCCCTCCACCACGACCATGCCACCCCCGGAACCCCCCTCGGGCCCCATATCGATGATCCAGTCCGCCGACTTGATGACGTCGAGGTTGTGCTCGATCACGATCACCGTGTTGCCCTTGTCGACCAGGCTGTGGAGGACACCGAGCAGTTTGCGGATGTCCTCGAAGTGCAGGCCCGTGGTCGGCTCGTCGAGCACATAGACCGTGCGACCCGTCGAGCGCTTCTGCAACTCCGCCGCAAGCTTGACGCGCTGGGCTTCGCCGCCCGAGAGGGTCGGCGCGGACTGCCCCATGCGCACGTAGCCGAGGCCGACGTCGACGAGGGTCTGCAGATGGCGAGCGATCGCCGGGACGGGTGCGAAGAACTCCAGGGCCTCCTCGATCGGCATGTCGAGGACGTCGGCGATGGACTTGCCCTTGTAGTGCACCTCGAGCGTCTCGCGGTTGTATCGCGCTCCGTGGCACTCCTCGCACGGGACGTAGACGTCGGGGAGGAAGTTCATCTCGATCCGCAGCGTGCCGTCACCCGCGCAGGCCTCGCACCGACCGCCCTTGACATTGAAGGAGAATCGCCCCTGGAGGTACCCGCGCATCTTCGCCTCAGGCGTCTCAGCGAAGAGCTTGCGGATATGGTCGAAAACGCCTGTGTACGTCGCGGGATTGCTGCGCGGCGTGCGGCCGATCGGGCTCTGGTCCACGTGGACGACCTTGTCGACATGCTCCAGGCCCGATACGCGCTTGTGACGCCCCGGGACGACTCTTGCACCGTTGAGCTCGCGTGCGAGGGAGGCGTAGAGGACGTCGTTGACCAGGGTCGACTTCCCCGAGCCGCTGACGCCAGTGACGGCCACCAGGCAGCCGAGGGGGAAGTCGACCGTCACCCCCCGCAGGTTGTGCTCGGCAGCCCCCTCGACGCGGAGCGCGCGCTTGGGGTCTACGGGCCGCCGTACCAGCGGTGACTCGATGGCCAGCCGCCCGGAGAGGTAGGCGCCCGTCAGGGACTCCTCGCTCACCAGGAGCTCGGGCACGGGTCCACTTACCACGATCCGGCCACCGTGCTCGCCTGCGCCGGGCCCGATGTCGACGACCCAGTCAGCGGTGCGGATCGTCTCCTCGTCGTGCTCGACGACGATGAGCGTGTTGCCCAGGTCGCGAAGCCGGACCAGCGTCTCGATGAGGCGTTGATTGTCTCGCTGATGCAGCCCGATGCTCGGCTCGTCAAGGACGTAGAGCACCCCGACGAGCCCTGATCCGATCTGGGTCGCGAGTCGGATCCGCTGCGCCTCCCCGCCCGCGAGCGTGCCGGCGGCCCGATCGAGCGAGAGGTAGTGCAGACCGACGTCGGTGAGAAAGCGCAGGCGTTCGTTGACCTCCTTGAGGACGCGCTCGGCGATCTGGGCGTCACGGCCCTCGAGCCGCATGGCGCGGAGGAACTCCGCCGCCTCGCCGATGGGAAGGCCTGCGATCTCGGCGATGGAGCGTCCCCCGACTGTCACGGCCAGGCTCACCGGCTTCAGTCGCGCACCCCCGCATGCCTCACACGGAACCTCGCGCATGTAGCCGGCGAACCTCTCACGGCTCGCGTCCGTCTCCGCCTCCGCGTGGCGGCGCTCGACGTAGGCCACCACGCCTTCGAAGGTCGTGTAGTAGCTGCGCTGCCGGCCGTAGCGATTGCGGTAGCGGACGTGGATCTCGGTGGGATGACCGTGAAGCAGCGATTTGCGCGCCTTGGCAGGCAGTTTCGACCAGGGCGTCTCCATGTCGATGCCCAGCTCGTCGGCCAGCGCCTCGACCAGTCGCTGGAAGTAGTCCGTCACATGGCCCCCGGACCACGGGGCAAGGGCGCCTTCGTCGAGCGAGAGCGTCGGGTCGGGCACCACGAGCTCGGGATCCACCTCCATGCGCGTCCCCAGCCCCGTGCACTCCGGGCACGCACCGAAGGGCGAGTTGAACGAGAACGAACGAGGCTCGAGCTCCTCGAAGGACAGGTCGTCGTCCAGGCAGGCGAGGTGCTCGCTGTAGGTGCGCTCGCGCCCCGGATCGCCCTCGGGGAGGTCGACGAGTTCCGCGATGACAAGTCCCCCGGAGAGCCTTAGGGCAGTCTCGATGGAGTCCGCCAGACGTCGCCGTGCCGATGCCTTCGCGACGGCCCGATCGACGACGACCTCGACGGAGTGCTTCTCCTGCTTCTTGAGCTTCGGGACATCCTCGAGGGCGTAGACCACTCCATCCACCCGGACTCGGGCGTAGCCCTGCGCCTGCAGCTGCCGGAACAGCTCGGCGTACTCGCCCTTGCGCTCGCGCACGACGGGGCTGAGGACCTGGAATCGCGTGCCCTCGGGCAGCTCGAGCAGTCGATCGACGATCTGGCCGGGCGTCTGTCGCGCGATGGGCTTGCCGCACTTGGGGCAGTGCGGCTTGCCGATGCGGGCGAAGAGCAGACGGAGATAGTCGTAGACCTCCGTGATGGTCCCCACGGTGGACCTGGGGTTGCGGGAGGTGGACTTCTGGTCGATCGACACCGCGGGCGACAGTCCCTCGATGAAGTCGACGTCGGGCTTATCCATCTGGCCCAGGAACTGCCGGGCATACGCCGACAGACTCTCGACGTATCGGCGCTGGCCCTCGGCGAAGATCGTGTCGAAGGCGAGGCTTGACTTGCCGGAGCCCGAGAGACCAGTGAAGACGATGAGGGCGTCCCGGGGCAGGTCGAGGGACACATCCCGCAGGTTGTGCTCGCGCGCGCCGCGCACGATGAGACGGTCCGACACAGGGGCAGGCTAGCCGTAGGCTGAGACAGTGACCTACTCAGGAGACGTGCGGGTCGGTGGCCCGGCTGATGTGCGCGAACTGCCCGGCCTGGTGCTCTCCAAGATCGCCGTGGGGCCGATGTCCAACAACTCCTACCTGCTCCGGTGCCGTGAGACCGGCCAGCAGATCCTCATCGACGCCGCGGCCGACCCGGAGGCCCTCCTCGACCTCATCGGGGACGACGGGATCGAGGCCGTCGTCACGACCCATCGCCATGCCGACCACTGGCAGGCCCTCGGGGCCGTCGTGGCGGCCACCGGTGCCACCACGGTCGCGGGTCGCCACGACGCGGAGGGCATCCCGGTGACCTCTGATGTGCTCCTGGATGAGGGTGACGAGATCGCCTTCGGGTCCGTCGTCCTGAGCGCCATCCATCTCGTCGGCCACACCCCCGGATCGATCGCGCTGCTCTACGACGACCCCGAGGGCCAGCCGCATCTCTTCACCGGCGATTGCCTCTTTCCCGGTGGGGTTGGCAAGACAGCGGGGCCCGAAGACTTCGCATCTCTCTACGGCGGTGTCGTGGCCAAGGTCTTCGACGTCCTGCCGGACGAGACGTGGGTGTACCCCGGGCATGGAGATGACACCACGGTCGGGCGCGAGCGCGGATCCCTCGACGAGTGGGCGTCCCGCGGCTGGTAGGCCTCCTCGGCCGGCGATTGCGCACGTGACGGTCCGAAAACGGGTCCCTACTCCGATCTCACCTCGGGGCTGATCGAGGAAGGTCGTCCATGCCTATGACGCACCGCCCTCGTCGTCGTGGGGCTTGGGCTTCGTGATCGTGCCCGCGTGGGCGACGGCTGAGGGATCCTTGCGGACCTTCAGCCACGAGGCGATGGTGGCGATGATGAGGATCGCCGCGATGACGCCCAGGGAGAAGACCGTCGGGATCTTGGGAATGTCGTTGTTCACCTCGTGGGCGAAGGTGAGGATCAGCTTGAACCCGATGAAGACGAGGATGAGGGCCAGCCCGGTCGACAGGTAGATCAGCTTGCTCAGCAGGCCCTTCAGTAGGAAGTAGAGCGCCCGAAGCCCGAGCAGGGCCGCGGCATTCGCGGTGAAGACCAGGTATGGCTCCTGCGTGACCCCGAAGGTCGCCGGGATCGAGTCGAGGGCGAAAAGCAGATCCGTGGAGGCGATCGCCACCATGACGAGCATCAATGGCGTGAGCATGCGCCGGCCATCGACTTTCACGGACAGTTTGGTCCCGTGGTAATCCGGCGTGACCGGGTACCACTTGCGCACTGTCCGGACCACGAAATTGTCCTTGGGCTCGGGATCCACATTGCGGTGCCGGAAGAGCTGGATACCTGTCCAGATGAGGATGGCGCCAAAGATCACGAAAGTGAAGGAGAACGCTGCCAGCGCTGCGGCGCCGATCGCGATGAAGATCGCGCGGAGCACCAGAGCGAGCACGACGCCGACGAGCAGCACCCGCTGGTGATAGATGCTCGGTACGGCGAACTGCGCCAAGATGATGACGAAGACGAAGAGGTTATCGACGGACAGCGACTTCTCGACGAGATAAGCGGCGAAATACTGCGTGCCGAAATCCGATCCCTGCCACACCCAGATGAACACACCGAAGGCCACCGCGACGGCGATATAGAAGATCGACCAGATGGCTGCCTCGCGGAACGACACCTCGTGTGGCTTGCGACTCACCGTGAGGAAGTCCATGACGACCAGCAGGAGAATGGCGCCGACGGTGATCAGCCACATCGTGAGCGAGACGCTCAAGGGACCCTCCCGGGGTGAGGTAGACGCTCCACGTTATCCGGAGTCGGGGGGCGTCGCCTCTGGGTCCCGGTCATCCTCGGCCTCGAGCCCCTCCAAGGCCACGCCCCGGTCGGCCGCAGCGACGATCTCCGCCTCGACCTCCGGAGAGGCTGCCAGGAGCGCCGGGTTCCGGCGTACGGCGATCAGGCTGACCACCGTGGTCGCCACGAGCACTCCGACGATGACGGCGAGGGACACGACGATCGAGATGTGGGGAACGGCCAGATCCGTCGTCTCAGCGAGAGCCTCCATGACCAGCTTGACCCCGATGAAGCCCAGGATGATCGCGAGCCCACGATTGAGATAGACGATCTTGGCGAAGAGACCATCGAGGAGGAAGAAGAGCTGGCGCAGGCCCATCAGGG
>JAULZJ010000142.1:0-3722 GCA_032117435.1 Candidatus Nanopelagicales bacterium
TCGTGTCCCCATACGTCTTCGGGGGCGTGGCGCTCGCGGTCCTGGTCGGCCTGCTAGTCGTCACGATGCTCATCAACGTCGACCGCTGATCGACGCAGAGCCACTCCACCGACATGCGCATCGGGGTTATGGGCGGGACCTTCGACCCCATTCACATCGGCCACCTCGTCGCCGCGTCTGAGGTCGCCCATCGCTTCGAGCTCGACCAGGTCGTCTTCGTGCCCACCGGGCAGCCGTGGCAGAAGTCCGATCGTCGGGTCTCCGCGTCCGAGGATCGCTATCTGATGACGGTGATTGCGACCGCTGCTGACGAGCGCTTCAGTGTCTCCCGGGTCGACGTTGATCGCGAGGGGCAGACGTACACCGTCGACACCCTGCGCGACATCCGTGCGGTGATGGGCGAGCAGGATGACTACTACTTCATCACCGGAGCCGATGCGCTCGGTGAGATCCTGTCCTGGCGCGAGCCCGAGGAGGTCCTGCGACTGGCCCACCTCGTCGGCGTGACGAGGCCTGGGCATGTGCTCAGCGATCCTGGCCTGGTGCCCGGGCGGGTGACGCTGCTGGAGATCCCCGCCCTAGCGATCTCGTCGAGCGATATCCGTCGACGCGTGTCGAAGGGGGAGCCGATTCGCTATCTCGTCACCCCGGGCGTCGAGGCGTACATCGCCAAGGTGGGGTTGTACGGCGCATGAGCGTGGCTCAGCGCGTCATCATCGTCGCGGTGGGCGCCCTTGTGATCGTCCTCAGCCTCGGCCTCGTCTCCATCGTCCGCTCCGACGGGCTCCCCACTCCTGAGCCGACCCCCACAGCCCAGGATGTTGAGCAGACACTGCTGCTGCAGGTCTTGGACGCGGACGGCTATGCGGTGGGCAATGTGGTCATCGGCATCGAGCCGCCGCAGGACCCGCCCCTCACCGTCATGTTCTCCGTGCCGGCAAGCCTCCTCGTGCCCGAGGGCGATGACAGCGTGACATTGGGCCAGACCCCGCAGTCCGCGGATACGCTCGCAGCAGTGAAGGCGATCGAGGACGGACTCGGTGTGCGCATTGACGCTGGCCTGCAGCTCGATCGGCTCGCCTTCGCCGGCCTCGTCGATGCCGTCGGTGGGGTGTGGGTCAACCTGGAGCGACCCGTGCTCCTCCCCGCGATCGGTGACGAGGGTCGGTTCCGCGCCCTGGGGCCAGGGTGGGTCAAGATGGATGGCATCGCCGCTGCGGACTACGCCGTGCTGCGCATTCCTGGCGAGAGCGAGCAGGATCGGATCGACCGATTCATCCGCGTGCTGGAGGACGTGCTCGAGAAGCTGCCGCGCACCGAGGACCAGATGCGTCAGCTCCTCACCAGCCTCGGGTCTCTCGCGCAGACGACCGTGCCGACCGAGGAGCTCGTGCCCTTCCTCATGAGGGTGCGCGCGGATATTGCCTTCGGGCGTGTACGCGAGGAGACGCTGCCGGTCGACATCATCCGCGGCGGTGCCCGGCCGGCCTCCGTGGCAGCGTCGGACGCCGAAGCCCTCGTGCTGTCGCTCTTTCCCGACGCCCGGGTCTCATCCGATGCGACGGGATGACAGGCTGAGGCCCTCAGACGACATAAGGACGTGACGACCGTGCCCGCGACACCCGAGGCCATTGCGCTTGCCCAGGCGGCGGCGGAGGCTGCTGCCGACAAGCTGGCGACCGACATCGTGGCCATCGATGTGAGCCAGTACCTCGTCATCACGGACGTCTTCCTGCTCTGCACGGCTGCGAATGATCGTCAGGTCAAGGCTGTGGTCGATGCGATCGAGGAGCGCCTTGCGCGCGAGGGAGAGAAGCCGATCCGCCGCGAGGGCGAGAAGGAGAGCCGCTGGGTGCTCCTCGACTACGGCGACATCGTCATCCACGTGCAGATCGCCGAGGAACGCATCCACTACGCGCTGGAGCGCCTGTGGAAGGACTGCCCCGAGATCCCTCTTGACGTAGACACCGCGCGCTGATGCGCCGCATCGCCATCTGGCGTCACGGGCGCACATCCTGGAACGCCGAGCAGCGCTTCCAGGGCCAGACCGACATCGCCCTCGACGAGACGGGCGTGGCTCAGGCCCAGCGCGCTGCGTCCATGCTGGCGTCGCTGCCGCCGTCGGCGATCATCTCCTCCGACCTCACGCGCACGCGCCAGACCGCGTCGCCCTTGGTCGCCATCACCGGCATCGAGCCGACGTACGACGAGGGCCTGCGCGAGACCTTTGCCGGGGAGTGGGAGGGCAAGACGCGCCCGGTGCTGCTGGAGGATTACGGCGACGACCTGCACCGCTGGTCGGCCGACCCGCACATGCGCGCGGGCGGTCATGGCGAGACGCGCGTGGAGGTCGCCGATCGTGTCGTCGCTGCCATCGATCGGGGGCTGGCGCCGCTCCCCGACGACGGCGTACTCATCGTCGTGACCCACGGTGGTGCTGCCCGCGCCGGCATCGGACGGCTGCTTGGTCTGCCGCCGGATCACTGGGGCGCACTCGGCGTCCTCACCAACTGCTCGTGGAGCGTGCTGCTCGAGAACACCTCGCAGGGGCCGGCGTGGCGCCTGCAGGAGTACAACGCCGGGTCGCTGCCCGAGCCGGTGCCAGTGAATGGGGTCTGGCCCGCGGACGATCGTTAGGCCACGGGGCCACGCGTGAACCTGCACTGCACGGGTGGGTATGCTTACCGGGCCCTCAGGGGCGGCGGGGCTGTAGCGCAGTTGGTAGCGCACCTCCATGGCATGGAGGGGGTCAGGGGTTCGAATCCCCTCAGCTCCACGCGCGGCGCATCCGACAGGGTGCGCCGTCTGCATGTGCGGTCCCGCTCAGAGAGATAGTCCCGGTGGCCACGTGTCCGTGAGCCGGTAGCCGTGCGGATAGGGATCGCTGGGATCGAGCACCAGCGTGGTCAGGTCTGTGATCCACGCTTGGCCCGCCACCGATGGCACGATCGCGGGGACGCCACCGACCGACGTCTCGGATTCGATCCGGCAGTCGAATCGCGAGTCGATGATCGAGGTGTGGATGAAGCGTTCGCCCACCTCGATTTCCCCGCGGGCGTGCATGACCGCCAAGCGCGCTGAGGTGCCGGTGCCGCATGGCGAGCGGTCACATCGTCCCGGCGAGACCACGACCGTGTTCTTGGCGGTGAGGACACCATCCACGTGCTCGGGGGGCAGGGTGAACTCGCAGATCGTGATGCCGGGGAAGTCGGGGTTGACCGGATGGACGGCCTCGATCTGCTCGGCGGCAGCGATCTTCACCTGCTCTCCCAGGGCGCATATGTCCCGTGCTTCGTCGGGGGTGATGCGCAGGTCGAATGCGCGGGCATCGATGATCACGTAGGCCATGCCACCCCAGGCGACATCGACCGTGACGGTGCCGATGCCCGGGACCTCCACCTGCGCGTCGAGGTGGTAGACGAAGGCCGGCTGGTTGATGAAGCGGACGCTGGTGACCTTGCAATCGCGGACGTGGCATTCGACGGGGATCAGGCCTGCTGGGGACTCGAGCACGAGGTGGGTCACCGGCTCGTGCATCGGGAGCATGCCGGTCTCGAGGAGCACGGTCGCCACGCATATCGTGTTGCTCCCGGACATGACGGGGTATTCGATCGACTCCATGATCACGTAGCCCGCATCCGCGTCCGGATGATTGCTGGGCAGGATGATGTTGGCGTTGCGCGCCATCTGGCCCCGTGGCTCCGAGAGGATCAACTGGCGCA
>JAULZJ010000143.1:0-10180 GCA_032117435.1 Candidatus Nanopelagicales bacterium
GATCACGGTGAGCGTGGACAAGGGCCGGATCATCGCGCGCCTCACCGCGACGGTGGCCGCGTGGGAGAAGGTCTACGGCGCGAAGGTGAGGATCACGCCGGCGACGGCTGACTATCCCTATGTCCAGTACGCCATCCCCGCGGGCGAGGGCTACGCCGGTGCCCCCCCGGCATTGAAGTCGGTCGTCAAGGAGATGGTCGCGTACTACGTCGAGTACGACGCCACCGCGGATACTCCGGGTGCATCGCCGGGGCAGATCGCCGAGCTCCAGGGCACCCTGGCGGACCGCGGTGCGCCGCAGCCATGGCCGCGCAATCTTGGCACTCTCCCCGCGTCAACCTGCGATGCGCCCGCCGTCGCGCAGAAGGCCGTCTACGTCCCCGTCCAGATCCAGACGGCCTACGGGACGACGGCCCTCGCGCGCAAGGGGGTCCGCGGAGACGGGGCGCGACTCACCGTCATCTCCCTCGGGGGTGGCTATGTCGCGAAGGACGTCGAGGCTGCCGCCGAATGCTTCGGCTATCCGCAGGCACGGATCGACGTCGTGCGCGGCACGGGTGTGCCGCAGTCCTTCGTCAACGCCACGATCGAGACGCATCTTGACCTGATCACGGCATCGTCCGTGCTCAGTCGTACCGAGTCGATCACCCTGCTCCAGGTGCCGGATGCCGACATCTCCTTCACTGACGCCTTCGCGCGCATGCTCGACGCGAAGGTGCTGCCCGACGCCGTCTCCCTGTCCTACGGCACGTGCGAACCCTCCTTCGCCGGCGCCTACGCGCCTCTCATCGGCCTCAATGAGGACCTGCTCCGGATGGCGGCCATTGTCGGGACCTCCGTCGTCGTCGCCACGGGTGACAACGGCACATCGATGTGCGGGGCGGATATCGCGGCTGAGTCCGGCGAGCCGACGCTGTGGTACCCGGCCACGTCCCCGTGGGTGACCGCGGTGGGGGGCACGCGGCTGGCGCTGAAGTCCGACAACACCCGACGCACCGAGCGGGTGTGGAATGACCTGCCGCACGTCGGTGCGATGCTCCCCGCTCCCGCGGGCGCGGGAGGTCCGAGCGCGGTATTCGGTCGCCCCTGGTGGCAGGCCGGTGCCACTCCCGTGGGACCAAGGGCGGTGCCTGACGTCGCCGTGCTCGGTGCCATCAAGCCCGGCTGGCCGATTGCCTACGGTGGCGGGATCTACTCCATCGGCGGCACGAGTGGGGGCGCACCCTTCATCGCGGCGAACCTCGCTGCGATGTCAGCGAAGCAGCGGGAACTCCGATACCCGACCATCGGCTTCGCCAATGCGTGGCTCTATCGGGCCGCGGCGAGCGCCAAGCCGCCGTACTTCGACATCACGACGGGGGTCAATAGCGTGCAGCTCGTCGGTTGCTGCGCGGCGTACCCCGGCTATGACATGGCCAGTGGCCTGGGTGCGCCGGCCATGGACCGCCTCTATCCCACACTGCCGCGCCCCGCCGGCTGAGGCTCACGCCTTCGTCGCGGAGAGGTCGCGCACCCGCGTATCCATGTCGTCAAGTGCCTCATCGACCTGCGCCCACAGTGGGCGGTGCCCAGGCCGATCGCGCAGCAACTCCTCGGCGAGGATCGAGGACGCCGCTGTCAGGGCATCTGTCAGCAGGATCGCCGCATCCTCGGTGTCGACCCGGGGCCCGGGTCGCTCCCAGAAGCCGCGCGGCTCGGTCGCCGCGGCTGCGACGCAGCCGAGGGCCGCAGTGCGAGCCGCGAGCACCTGGGCATGGGCCTGCGAGGTGTCACGGCCGGCGCGCACCGTGTCGGCGTAGTCGCGGATGACCACCGTGAGGGCGGCGATGGAGGCGAGGGCTGTGGCGCCCTGGCGACGTGGCCGGATGAGGGAGATGAGGAGCACCCACATTCCGGCCAAGACCGTGAAGATGATTCGACTCGCGACCTCATCGCCGGCATCACCGCCCGCGAGGACATCGAGCAGGATGACGAATGCCGTGATGCCGATGACGGCGATCGGGTAGTTAGCCATGAGGTAGGCCACGATGAAGAATGTCGCCACCGCCACGGTGGACATCGCAAGTCCGACAGCTGCTGACGGGAGTGCATCCATCGCGAAGAGCACAGCGGTCGTCCCGATGATGCCGATGAGAGTGCCACCGACGCGCATGACGACACGCGTGACTGTGCCGCCGAGATCCGGCTTGGTGATCCACGCGACGGTCATCGGCAGCCAGTAGGCGTGCGGGATGCCGGACGCGACCGCGAAGAGAGTGGCCAGGCCGAAGGACAGTGAGAGTCGGATCGCGTGCTCGCGCACCGGGTCCCCGGCGCGCCAGTGGGACGCGAGGCGCGGCAGGATCGCGGCGCTGCGCACGGGCGGCGGACTCATCTGAGCGCGCCGACCCACGGGCCACGGCTTGGCCAGTCGTCCCGCCGCCGCGCGCAGGGGCTCGGTGAGGTCGGTCGCGAGGACGCGGAGGGTATCGGTGGGCGCTGCTGCAGCGCCAGCCTCGAGCCGGCCCAACGATGCAGTCGGATCGGGGCGGCGTACGCCCACGAGGCCTCGGCTGATGTCTCGTGCGACGTCGCCGGCTGCCGCGATCAGCCGGGCGACGTAGTCAGGATCCTCGTCCCGCACGGCGAAGAGTGCAAGGAGCGCGAAGCGTGAGCGCTCCAGGTCTGAGACGAGACCGTCAAGCCACGCAGCCGTCTCCCCGCGCACACCCTCGTGGCTCAGCACCGCGTGTGCCGAGAGCAGTTCGGCGCCCACCACTGGTGCGGCGACGTCCATCCCAGTGCGCTTCGTCGCGGCAGCGAATTCGCGGTACGCCCGAGCGATGCTGCGACGCGCCATGCCGAGTCGACGCAGGGGGGTAGCCGCGAGGTGGACGACGATGACGGCGATGCCGCCGGCGAGGAAGAGCCCCGCATCCAGGATGGCCACGCCGGTGCCGATAGCGGTGCCCGAGAACACCGCGATGAGCACGAGCGTGATCGTGCCGATGAGCCCACCGCGCTGGCTGAGCGCTCCGGCGTAGCCGCATAGGGCGGCCGCGACGAAGGCAACGGCGATGTGGATCACGGGGGCTTCGGAGATGACGCCGCCGGTGAAGACACCCACGGCCCCCCACACGGTCATCCACGCCATGCCGCGGAATCGGCGTACGGCGGAGTCGGTGCTGTCGTTGAGCGAGGTGAAAAGGACGCCGAAGCTGAGACTCAGTCCCTCCGCCAGCAGGCCGACCCGGTAGGCCACCAGGAGCACGAGCGTCACCACGATCGTCGTGCGCAGGGCGGAGACGTAGTCGATATTGGCCCGCTGGATGAGCGTGCATGCGCGCACGGCCTCGGCGGCGATGCGCCTGCCTCCGCGTGCCACCCCTGGAGTATGCCTGCTGGTGCTAGCGTCCGGGCTAACTCCACCGCAGGGGTGGTCGCGTGTCCCGGACACGCTTATCCGAAGGGGTCCCGCATGAGTCGCTCACGCATCATCACTGTCGCCACGGCCGCTGCTGCCGCGGCCCTGCTCAGCCTCAGCGCCTGCGGTGGGGGCGGCGAATCCTCCACGGATAACTCCGCACTCGTCGATGAGCTCATGGCTGAGATCGGCGACCAGGGCATGCCCGAAGGAGCGACGAACTGCATCCGCGACGGTCTGTCCGGCTACTCGACCGAGGAGCTCACCGCTCTGCGCGACGGCGAGACCGATGCGGACGTCCCGGTGGAGCTTCAGGACAAGGTCATCGAGCTGATGACCACGTGCGTCACCGCGGAGTAGCGCTCCGGTGGGCCCGAAGGGTGTAGGTGAGCGGGAGGCGCTCCGGTCTCTCGAGGAGCCGCCACTCTCCATCGGCGTCCTCGCGCATCTTGCCGGGCAATGCCTCCCAGGGGCAGCTGTCGTGCTCCACCAGGAGATCGAATGCCATGCCCGTGTCCAGCAGCGCCATGATCGTCTCGCCCAGGCCGTGGTTCCAGGAGTGGGAGACATCCGCCCGGAAGGTCGTGTCCACGGGTAGGTAGCTGCCGTCGTGCTCGTCCGTGACCGGCGTGGGGACCTCGAAGTAGGGGTACCCGGCGACGAGTTCGTCGTCCACCGACTCATCCATGGACCACAGCATCGGGTGGCCCTCGCGGATGAAGGCGAAGCCGCCGGGCTTCAGCAGGTCGTGCACGACCTGCGCCCATCGGCGTACGTCCGGCAGCCAGCACAGCGCTCCGATCCCGGTGAAGATGAAGTCGAATCTCTCGCGCCCGAGCGCATCGACGGCGGCGTAGACATCAGACTGCACGAAGTCGACATCCGCCCCGGTCGCCTCGGCGAGGGCCCGTGCCTGGGCTAGGGACTCCCCGGAGAAGTCGAGGCCCGTCATCCGCGCTCCCCGGCGCGCGAGCGAGATCGTGTCGGTGCCGATGTGGCACTGCAGATGCGCTCCGGTGAGTCCGGAGACGTCCCCGAGCAGCGGAATGTCGAATTGCACGACGTCGCTGAGGTACGCCGGATCCTCGTGGAAGTGGCGGACCTTGTAGCCCGCGGACCGTGCATGGGCGGGAGCGCGCTCATCCCAGGCGGCGAGGTTGTCGCGGTAGTAACGGGTATCGATGACGCTGGATGCCGCGTCGCGTGCCCGGGGGGACTTCCTCGTCGCCATGTCGGCAGCCTAGGGGAGTCTCACCATCGCTCCGTGGTCTCCCGGACGCGGCTGCACGCGCCTGTGCTGGACACGAGGCAGGCGACCCGGCAGGCTCCCCGTGTGACCGATGCCGCGCAGGAGCCCGACACCGTCTCCGAGACGCCGATCGAGGCGGTGCGCGCCGGTGGCTGGAAGTCCTGGCTCCCCAAGGTCGTGCTCACCGTGCTGGGCATCGCGCTGGCCTACTTCATCTTCGACTACATGGCCAGCAACTTCGACGGCTTCGAGAAGGGAGTGGAAGCTGCCTTCTCGATGCCCACGGGCTGGACCATCGCCGCCATCGCGGCGGCCGTCGTCGCCATTGCGGTCTACCCGCTGACGGCCATGGCTGCGATTCCGCACCTGGGCTATGAGCCGGCATTCGTCGATCGCCAGGGCGGCTTCGCGATCGCGACGACCATCCCCTTCGGCGGTGGTCCCATCGCCGTGGCGACCCAGTACGCCATCCTCGCGCGCTATCGGGTCGAGCAGCGCCTCGCAGCAGCTGCGGTCGCGGCCGACGCCATCTGGACCTACCTCATGACCTTCGGCGCTCCCGGCGTCGCGCTCATCCTGCTGTGGATCTTCGAACGCCGGGCCCTGAGTGGCAATGAATGCGGTGCCATCCCCTGCTCGACTATCGACCTCATCATCATCATCGCCGGAGTCATCTGCCTGGTCTCGATGGCCGGGATCGCCTTCGTGCTGCGCAGCCGGGCCAATGCGCAGCGTGTCGGGGATTTCGCACAGGGGGTGCTCGGCCGGGTCTTCCGAGTCATCAAGCGGACTCCGCCGAATGTGGTGGAGAGTGTCGTCGGGTTCAACGACACTGCCGCAGAGATGGTCGGCAAGCGCTGGATCCCCATCACGATTGCCAACGTCATGGCGCAGTTGACGCCCATGTTCGTCGTGCTCGCGGCTCTCCGTGGGGTCGGTTCCGACTCGGTGACGGTGCTCGAGGTCTTCGCGGCCTTCTCGGTGGCTCTGCTGCTCACGACCGTGCCGCTTGCTCCCGGTGGCGCAGGCACCGTGGATGCCGCGCTCATCGGCATGCTCGTCGCCTTCGGGGCGACCTTCGAGCAGGCTGTCGCCGCTGATGTCATCTGGCGGGCGTTCTGCTTCTTCCCCCAGATGCTGGTCGGGTGGATCGCCGTGGGGTATTTCGCCATTCGCCAGCGGCGGGCCCGCCGCGCGGCAGCGACTGCCTAGTGCGCGGCGTGCGTGTCGTCGGCCTCAGCCGCCATCTCGCGATCGAGGCCGCGGCCGAAGATCACCAGCGACACGACGGTCCAGATCGCGTAGGCGAGAAGCATCGGCACGTAGGTGATGAAGTTGCCGGCGAGGAAGCCGAAGATCAGCCAGACGAGCGCGACCAGCACCCAGCCGGTGATGATGGCCGACACCAGATGCGACTTGGCGACCTCATGCGTGCCCATGGCTCCTCCTCGATGCGACCCGCAGGCGAGCCTAGTCGGGGCTCCACTCAGCAGGCATCCGGGCGGTCCCTTCCCCTACCGTCGTCGGATGCGCGCATTCCTCGCCCTCGCCCTCGCTGCTCCGCTCCTCCTCGCTGCCTGCTCGGGGGAGCCGTCGACGGGGGAATCCTCCACGCCGGCGGAGGCCGCGAGCGCGGTCCCTGCCGAGCCAAGCGCTGAGTCGAGCCCCGACGCGAGTGCCTCGGTGAGCGGCGCACCGTCCAAGCCATCCGCGCAGGGCATGTCGACCGATCGGATGGCGGACGCCGTCCTCGAGCAACTCAAGATCGACTCGCCGGATACCTTCACCGATCAACTCATCACGATTGCGCTGAGTCCACTCCTGCGGCAGTTGTCGTCCACGGCGGACATCACGACGCGCGTGGACTCCGATGGCCCCAAGGTCACGCTGACACTGTCAGGGACCGAGAGCACGTGCGTGGTCACGGTGACGGATGCGCCACGAGCCCGTGGTGTGATCTGCAAGCAGGCCTAGAGCTCCACTTCGTAGCGATGTGTGAGCACCGCGCGTACGGCGTGATCGAGCCTGTCGCCGATCAGCGGGGGTCCGTCGTCGAGCGCCGCACCCATGAGCAGGAGCGGCACGATCTCTCCGGTCTCACCGTGCTCGGGCGGTGCATAGTCGGGAACGTCGAGCAGGGTGAGTCCGCACCGCTCATAGAAGGCGATGCGTCGGCGGTCCTCCTCAGCGTGTGCTCCGACGGGCTTCTCGACGTCGAGGAGCAGCACATCGACCCCGTCGGCGACCAGCTTTGCTCGAAGCAGGGCGACGAGTTGGCTGCCGAGGCCGAGGTCCCGACGCACGGGGTCGATGGCCAGGTAGCGGACGAAGGCCATGTCGGTGTCTCCGAGTCGCCGGACGAGTGCGATGCCCAGGGGTGTCGCACCGTCGTCGGACAGCACCATGAAGCGCTCATCCCGGCGGTGCGACGTGAGTGCCGCCCAGGGAGCGCGAAGCGCCGCGGGGAAGGACGCCTCGTATATCGCTCGGGCCGCATCGTCATCCGCGCTCGTGAAGTCCCGCAAGGTGTGACTCATCGTCGTCTCACGCTCACGAGGACCAGCATGCCTGCTGAGCATCCCAGGTGCGTCCGGGCGTGAGTTCGGGCTTGGCGACCCGCTCGGAAGCCGTGCGCGGCAGATCCTCGCGCACCTCCCAGTAGCGCGGGACCTTGAAGGCGGCGATGCGCTCACTGCAGAACGGGCCGAGTGCCTCCGCCGCCTGCTGTGCGTCGCGGCCATCGGTGAGTACGACGTACGCCTTGACCTCCTCGCCACGGATGTCGTCGGGCACCCCGACGACGGCTGCCATGCGCACCGCAGGATGTGCCAGCAGTGTGTCCTCGACCTCGCGGGCCGCGACGTTCTCGCCCGCCCGGCGCACGACCTCCTTGAGGCGCCCGACGAGGGTGATCACGCCCGCCGCATCACGACGCGCGAGGTCACCGGTGTGGAGCCAGCCTCCGCGGAAGACCCGTGCGGTCGCCTCGGGCTCATCGTCGTAGCCCGACATCATCCCGGGGCCGCGCAGGACGAGCTCACCAATCTCGCCGGCGGGGACGTCCATGCCGTCGGCATCGACGATGCGTGCCTCGCGCCCGGGCTTGACGATGCCGATGGCACCGGATCCGACGAGGGCATCGTGCTCGACGTCCGTGACGTGGATATCGCCCCCCGTCTCGGTCATGCCGAAGACCTCGAACCACGGCACCCCCCAGCGCTGCTCGAGCTCGGCATGGCGCGCGGGCGGGATCGCCGAGCACTGGATGATCCGCACGCGGTGGTCGCGATCGCGCGCATCAGGCGGAGTGGTGAGCATGAGCACCGGCATGGCGGCGAGGCAGTAGAAGTACGTGACCTGATGCTCGCGGACCCGATCCCAGAAGGTGGCGGGGTGGAACCCGTCGAGGACGACCAGCGATGCACCGCTCACCAGGGATGCGGCGATGTTCCACTGCGGATCCATGTAGGACATCGCCTGCGCGGTGAGCATGCGGTCCCCGGGTCCCAGCCGGGGGAAGCCTTCGACGAGGCTCTGGGCGAGGTGCAGCCAGTAGCGATGCGATAGCAGGCAGCCCTTGGGCGACCCCGTCGTGCCCGAGGTGAACTGCACGTTGACGACGTCATCGGGATCGTGCACGTCGGGCAGTGGCGAGCCATCGGAGCCTTCCGCGCCGAGATCCGCCACATCGATCACCGGCACGCCCACCGGGGCGATGCCCGCCGCCAGCGCCGGTGTCGTGATGAGGGCGACGGCACGTGACCTGGCCAGGATCCAGCCCGCGTCATCGTGACGCAGCTTCACCCCCAGGGGCACTGCCGTGGCGCCGAGTTGCGCGAGGGCGAGCCAGGTCAGGGGGACCTCGGGGCGGTTGTGCAGTAGCACCGCCACGCGATCCCCGCTGCGGATGCCCCGATCGCGCAGCTGCGACGCGATGCGATCCACCCCGGCCGCGATCTCCGCGAAGGTGAGTGTCGTCGATGCCGAGGGCTCGGGCCCCTCCCGCAGGTCGAAGATCCAGGCCGTGCGGTCAGGCCACAGCTCAGCGGCACGGCGTACCGCCTGGGGCAGTGTGTCCTGCTCTGTCACGGTGCGAGGCTAGCCGTCTGCGTGGTCAGTACCGCAGTGGGCAGACCACATCGCGTCCGGGGACGCGCGCATTGACTAGGTAGCGCGTGATCGGTCGGTCCACGCACGCGGTCGTGCGGCCGTAGACGATGTGGTGCGTCCCGCCGTACTGCACGGTGCGCGCTCCCGTGAAGGCCTGGGCCATCTCCACCGCGGCAGTCCACGGGGTGCGGTTGTCGGCGACGGCATTGGCGACGAGCGGGGGCGTGTCGAGGGTGATCGGGGTGACGATCCGCGGGACGGGGCGACCGAATCGCGGCAGCCCGGCGCACTGCGCGCCCTCTCGGAGCACCGCCTGCCCGACATGCACCCCGCCCGCGGCCGCACCCTCGCGTGCGATCTCCGCGAGTCGCTCAGGGCTCGGCCGGTCGGGCATGTCAGAGCAGTTGACGTAGGTCCACTGCGGATCGAACCAGCCCTTGCTCAGTGGCATGCCCGGCTTCGTGAGCATCGCCACCGCATCGTCGACGTGCCCTCGACGAACTGCGGTATCCCGCGCCCGCAGTCCCGCGTCGACGCGATCAAGCAGGGCGGCCACCGAACTCCAGGTCGTCTGGTAGGACGCCCAGCTGATGATGTCCTTGCCGACGCTCCACCGAGTGAGGGTGCTCCCGTTGCTTGCTCGCAGCGTGCGCGTCTGCAGGGAGGCCATGACGCGGCGATACCTGTCCTCGTACGCCGGCCCGAGGGCAGCGAGCATCGTCCTGATGGCGAGTGGGTCATCCCAGGTGTGCTCGCGCGCCCACAGCTCGATGGTCGACAGCGGTGAGATGACGCCGTCCAGGACGAGTGCCCGCACTCGATCGGGGAAGTACTGCGCGTACGTGCGACCGACCGTGGATCCGTAGCTCATGCCCCAGAAATTGAGCCGGGCCTCGCCCAGCGCGGCGCGCAGGGCGTCGAGATCGCGCACGAGCTGCCAGGTGCCGACGTAGGGAGCGTGCCGGCGATTGGCCTCGAAGCACGATGCGGCAGCCTCGCCCTGGACGCGCATGTACTTCGCCACCCACCTGTCCCAGTCGACGGGACCGGTCTTGGGCGGGCTGACGTCCTTGACGCTGCAACCGCTGATGCTGGGCTCGGATGCACCGACTCCGCGCGGATCCCACGCGACGATGTCGAAGCGATCGCGGACGCGCTGAGGGAGCATCCCCTGGATCCAGCCGATGTTCGACACGGCGGCGGATCCGGGTCCGCCTGGATTGAAGGTGATGACGCCGATGCGCTCGCCCGGCTTCTCCGCGGGGATGCGCGCGATCGCGATGCGGTAGGTGCCGTCGACGCGGCGGTCGCCCCAGTCGCGCGGGACGACCAGGGTCGCGCAGCGCGCCTTGCTCGGCAGCGACGAACTGCAGGCTCGCCAGTCCAGCGCTGCGCGTGGCTCCGCTGACGCAGTGATC
>JAULZJ010000144.1:0-6488 GCA_032117435.1 Candidatus Nanopelagicales bacterium
AGGCCGACGATGGTCGAGATGACCAGCATCCGCGCGAAGGAGTCCGTGAGCATGCGAGCGATGACGGCGGGGATGACGAGCATGGCAGCCACGAGGGTGACACCGATGACGGTGAGAGTCACCAGGATCGACAGGGACAGCACGATCATGAGCATGGCCTCCACGCGAGCGACTCGGACACCGGAAGCCTGGGCGACCTCGGGATCGAAGGTCGTGAAGAGGAGCTGACGGTAGCGCAGGAGCACGAACCCACCGGCGAGCGCCATGACCACGACGAGCCAGATGATCTGGCTGTTGGTGATGCCCAGGATGCTGCCGAAGAGCGCCTGATCGAATGCCGGTCCGGTGGAGCCGAATTTGCTGAAGAGCGCCACACCCAGGGCGAAGGATGCCGTCGTGATCACGCCGATCGCCGCATCCGCGCCGACGCGGCCGCGCCGCGCAACCGACGTGATGGCGATGGCCGAGGCGATGCCCCACAGGCCGGCGCCGAGGACATAGAACTGGACGGCGAAGAGCTGCATGGCGGCGTACCCGCCGAAGATCGCATGGGAGAGCCCATGGCCGATGTAGCTCATGCCCCGAAGGACGATGTAGACCCCGATGAAGCCCAGCAGCGCCCCCGACAGGGTCGCCACGATGAGACCCTTCTGGAAGAACGCGAAGCTCAGCGGCTCGATCAGGGTCTCCATGTCACAGCGCCTCTCGTGTCGAGTAGGCGCCATCGACGACGATGGGCATCCCGAGGTGCTCGAGCACCTCGAGGCGAGCGCCGAAGGTCTCCTCGAGGACGTGAGGGACGATGACCTCGCGGGGCGGCCCCTCGGCGATGATGTGGCCGTTGACGCAGACGAGGCGCGGTAGGTGCGCGGCCATGCCGTTCAGGTCGTGAGTGGTGAGCACGATGGCCATCCCGTCGGCGTGGAGATCGCCGAGCAGGTGGAGCACGTCATGGCGGGTGTTGATGTCTACGCCGCTGGTCGGCTCATCGAGCAGCAGGACCTGGGGCTCTCGCAGCAGTGCACGTGCGAGGAACATCCGCTGCTGCTGGCCGCCGGAGAGCTCACGGATATGCCGATCGGCGAGGTCCGCGATGCCCAGACGCTCGAGCACCGCCGCGACCGCCGTGCGCTCCTGCGGGGAGGGCCACGGCCACACGCGATGCTCGGTGCGCGCCATGAGGACGCACTCGAAGACGGTGACGGGGAACTTCCAGTCGACCGTCTCGAGTTGCGGGACGTAGGCGACGCGCAAGCCGGCTGAAGTGGTGCGCGTGCCGGCGCTGGGCTTGATGAGCCCGAGCAGGACGCGCAGCAGCGTGGTCTTGCCGGCGCCGGACGGCCCGACGATGCCCGTGAATGCTGTGGCGTCAAGGCTCAGCGTGACGTCGTGCAGGACTGTCGTCCGCCCGTATCCCGCGGATACGGAGGCGAGGTCGATCAGTCCCGGTGCGCTCACTGCGGGTAGTACGCCGTATCGGGGACTGTCTGGACGAATACGAGCGCATCGAGCTGCGTGGGCTGGCCACCGAGTCCGGAGATCATGGTGCGGTAGTTGTATCGCAGCAGCTCCAGGAGCGAATGCTGGGGCTCCCCGGGTGCCCCGGGAAGATCGTCGTCGCGAAGGGAGTCCTCGTAGCGCACGCCGGTCTCGGCGGCGACGGCCTCCAGCACAGGTGAGGGGAAGACCTCGGATCCGAAGATCGTCGGCACGCCCTCGGCGCGAATCTGCTGGATGAGGTCGGCAACCTCGGCAGGAGTCGGCTCATCGAAGCTGCTGGGCTGGATGGCGCCTACGACGTCCCAGCCGAAGTTCTTGGCGAAATAGGCGTAGGCGTCGTGGTAGGTCACGAGTTTGAGCTGGCCGTCTGGCACCGAAGCCTGGTCGGCTCGCACTGCCTCGGCGAGCTTGTCGGCCTCGACCTTGAAAGCCTCGAAGTTGGCCTGGTACTCCGCGGCGTTGGCGGGGTCGCGCTCGGTCAGCTTCCGGCGCACGAGATCGGCGTAGGCGACGGCGTAGCCGGGATCGGTCCACAGGTGCGGATTTGGCTTGCCATCCTCCTCCGGGAAGGAGAAGTCGTAGAGGTAGTCCGACTCGGGCAGCACGATCGTGCCGAGCTCGACGATCTCCGCTCCGTCCTTCTTATTGGCCTCGGCGAGATCCAACGTCGGATCCTCGAGTTTCAGGCCATTGATGAAGATGAGATCGGCCTTGTTGAGCAACTCGGCAGTCTGGGGCTCGGGCTCGAATGTATGGGAGTTCGTCCCCTCGGGGACGATGCCCTCGATGGTGACGTTGTCGCCGGCGACCGCCGCGACGATGGACGTAATGGGCGACACGGTCGTGGCCACGATCAACCCCGAACCCGAGGCGGCGCCGGTAGGCGTGGCATCGCCTGCGCTGCCACCCCCTCCGCAGGCGCTCAGGATGAGCGCGGCGGCGCCCGCGAGGGCCAGGGTGGACACGACTGAGGGCCGAGTGAGACGCATGCGACTGACCCTAGGGCCGGAGGGGCCCTTAATGCAAAATCATTGCAATAAGGACCGGCCCTCTCGGACCGCGCGAGACGGCGTAGGCTGCCCGCCGTGACCGAGTCCACGGGAGGCGCACCTGCGCCGTCAGCCGTCCAGCTCGAGGCGGAGATTGCCGAGGCGCGCAACAGCCTCGCCTCGACCATCGAGCAGTTGAAGGCCGAGACCGCGCCCCAGGCGCTGGCCCATCGTGGCATCAACGCCGTCAAGGGCTTCTTCACGGATGAGTACGGCGGCATCCGACCTGAGCGGATCGCCATCGCCGCGGGCACCGTCATCACCCTCGTGGTGCTCCGCCGCTGGCGTCGCAGCCGTCGCTGCCACTGCCACTGAGTTGGCCGGATCGAGCCGCTGACGATGACGAGCACCGTGGATGCGCCGGACACGACCCCACGCCCTGACGGCTCGGTGCCCATCCGTCTCCTCCACGACCGAGTGCTCGTGCGCCCCGGTGCGGACGAGGGTGAGCGACGGTCGACGGGCGGGATCGTCATCCCCGCGACCGCGCAGGTCGGCCGCAAGCTCTCCTGGGCACGGGTCGTCGCGATCGGACCTACTGTCCGCACCGTGGAGGTGGGGGACCGGGTGCTCTTCGAGCCCGAGGACCGTGGATCGGTCGAGTTGCAGGGCCTCGAGTACGTCCTGCTGCGCGAACGCGACGTACACGCCGTCGCTGCGGCCCGTCACGCCGATGACCACACCGGCCTCTACCTCTAGGGGGATTCATGCCACGGACAGCCGCCACGGCGCAGTCTGACGCGCTGGTCATCTTCGGCATCACGGGAGATCTCGCCCACAAGATGACCCTGCCGGCGCTGTATCACCTCGAGAAGCGCGGCCTGCTCAGCGTGCCGGTCATCGGAGTAGCGGCCAATGACATGGGCGACGAGGACCTATGGACCATGACGCGCGACGCCGTGCACAGAGTCATGGGAGCAGGAGGGGAGCCCGTGGACGAGGCCGTGCTCACTCGGCTCACCGAGCGCATGACCTACCTCGGTGGCGACTTCACCGATGCGGGGCTCTACACGCGCCTAGCAGCCCACATGAAGGGAAGCCAGAGCCCGCTCTTCTACCTCGAGATCCCGCCGGCGCTCTTCGGTCCCGTCGTCGAGCAGCTCGGTGCCGCTGACCTCACGGCACAGTGCCGCGTCGCGGTGGAGAAGCCCTTCGGCACAAGCCTCGACACCGCGATCGAGCTCAATGAGCGCCTCCACAAGGTCCTGCGCGAGGAGCAGATCCTTCGGATCGATCACTATCTGGGCAAGGAGCCAGTGCAGGACATCGAGTACGTCCGCTTCTCCAATGCCTGGCTCGAGCCACTGTGGCGTCGGGAGTACGTGGAGTCCATTCAGATCACCATGGCCGAGGACTTCGGTGTCGAGGATCGAGGTTCGTTCTACGACCGGGTCGGCACGTTGCGGGATGTGGTGCAGAACCACCTGCTGCAGGTGCTCGCGCTGGTGCTCATGGAGCCACCGGGGGCGAGCGATGACCCCATCGGCGATCGGCGCCTCGACGTCTTCCGCGCCATCCGACCGCTCGCGGCGGACGACGTGATCCGTGGTCAGTACGAGGGCTACCGCGAGATTCCCGGTGTCTCGGGTGACTCGGACACGGAGACCTTCGTGGCCGTACGGCTGCGCTGCGACACCTGGCGCTGGGCTGGCGTGCCCATCATCATTCGCGCGGGCAAACGCCTGCCCATCACCTCCACGGAGGTGGTCGTCCGTTTCAAGAAAGCCCCCGCCTTCCGCCTGGGTGATCGCATGCAGCGGGTGACCGGTCATGATGACGTGATCCTCCGCATCGGCAAGCCCTCGGGGATCGACATCGGCATCCGCGTCAAGACGCCGGGGGTGGATGCCGTCGAGCCGGAGTTCCTGTCCCTCGATTTCGCCGACACCCTTGGTGAGTTCCCCAGCCCCTATGAACGCCTGTTGCATGACGCCATGGTGGGCGATCACACGCTGTTCCCACGCTGGGACTCCGTGGAGGCGACGTGGGAAATCGTGCAGCCCGTGCTGGACGACCCACCGCCATGCCTGCCCTATGAGCCAGGCACGTGGGGTCCGACCGAAGCCGATCGCTTCGTCCGCAGTCATGGTGGCTGGCGCGACCCGCGTCACACGACGTAGAGGGATCACCGTGTGGATGGAGAGCACCGCGTGGCACTCGAACCGCGATCCCGCTGAGCGTCTGTCGGCCGTTTCGGCGGATCCACCGAAGTGCCGGAAGTCCTAATTCATTGACCGGTGCTTGCTCGGCGGGACCCTTCGCGGCCCTATGCCCAGGCACCGTCGCGCAGTAGCGTCCGAGGGTGGCCAGGAGACGGGCCGCACTCACCAACGGGAGGCATCAATGCCAGAGTTCATGGACGTCCACCGCGGAATGGTCGGAATTACACCAGACATGCTCGCGGAGGCGCACCAAGCCGATCTCGACATCCAGGGGGAGGAGGGCGTGCTCTTCAAGCACGCATGGGCGGACCCGTCGACGGGGCATGTTTTCTGCCTCTCGGAGGGGCCGGACGCGGATGCCGTCCAGCGCATCCACCAACGCGCGGGCCATCCGGCGGACGAGGTCTACGAGGTGCCGCTACAGGCCTGAGGGCGCCGGTCAGCCATCGCCCACGAAGGATCGTCGGCCGACCTCCTCAAGCAGGAGATCACGATGATCGAGCACCTCTGTGCACCGCCAGGGACTCGAACCCCGAACCCGCTGATTAAGAGTCAGCTGCTCTGCCAGTTGAGCTAGCGGTGCGCGAGGAGGGACGCTACCAGCCGACGAGGCTGAATCTCACCGGGGCCCCGGGGGCTGCTTGGGCGAGTGCGTCCACCTGCTCGACGACCGCGACCACGGGATACCCGCCGGTCACCGGATGGTCCGGGCCGAGGATGACCGGGCGTCCGTCGGGGGGCACCTGCATCGATCCGCGCACCACGCCTTCAGAGGCCAGTGGGTCCGCGTCATGCAGGTCCAGGCGTGGACCATCGAACCGGATGCCGATCCGATCGCTATCGACGCCGACGGTGAAGATTCCCTCAGCGAGCATCTCCCGCGCAGTTGGCGTGAGCCGCTCATGGCGAGGCCCCGGATGCAATCGCAAGGTGATCGTCTCGGGCGGATGCGATGTCGGGACGTGGTCGACGGTGACGTGTCCGCGAGTCTCGCCAACCGCGAGAAATGTTCCACGCTTGAGGGGGGCGGGCCCCAGGCCCGCAAGCGTGTCGGTCGCCAGGGAATCCAAAACGAGCGTGCCGTGAATGCCCCCGCGCACAGCGACCAGGCTTCTGATGCCGGCGGTCGGCGGTCCCAGCGTGAGCACCTGACCGGGTGCGACGGTCACCGGCGCGCATCGGTCGACGCGGGCCTGGTCGACGAAGAGTGGGCCGGTGGCACCCGTGACGACGACGACGGCGTGCCGGAGGGCGCGCAGGGCCAGCCCGCCGCCGAGGGATTCGAGGCCCGCTGCCGCCTCGGGGTTGCCTGCGATGCGGTTGGCCAGTCGGAGGGCGCCTCTGTCGAATGCCCCGGACTCTCCCACCGCGATGTCGCCGTGGCCTGGTCGCCCGAGATCCTGGAGGAGGGTGAGTGACCCAGGGTCGAGCACCTCGAACGTCGGATCATCGACAGGGCCCGGCGACAGTGCGCTCGAGGAATGGGTGGGCACCCGCGGGGATCTACTGGGGGTGAACCGCACCCGCATGCCCGGTCGCAGGAGCGCGGGTTCGTCGCGAAGCGGGTCGAAGATCGACTCGCTCGTCTGGCCCAGCAGATGCCAGCCACCGGGGCTGCTGAGCGGGTACACGGCTGAATAGCCGGCGGCGATGGCGACCGAACCAGCGGGCACCCGCGTGCGCGGGGTGTCTCGACGTGGCAGATGCAGGCGCACGTCACCTCCCGTGAGGTACGCGAATCCGGGTGCGAATCCACAGAAAGCGACGCGGTACGTCG
>JAULZJ010000145.1:0-11295 GCA_032117435.1 Candidatus Nanopelagicales bacterium
CGCAGTTCGGCACTCCGGAGTCGGCTATCGGCCTGCTCTGCACCGGCCAGATCGCCCGTCACTTCGACCTCCCCTTCCGCAGTGGCGGTGCCCTCAACTCCTCGCAGACCCCCGATGCCCAGGCGGCGTTCGAATCCTTGATGACCATGCTGCCGACCTTCCTGGCGGGCACCAACGTGGTCATGCACACGGCCGGGTGGCTCGAAGGTGGTCTCGTCGCGAGCTACGAGAAGTACGTCATCGACGTGCAGATGCTGGAGTCGCTGCAGAAGGAATTCACCCCGGTTGTCTTCACCGAGGAGGAGCTGGCCTTCGGTGCGCACGAGGAGGTTGGCGCGGGCGGGCACTTCCTCGGAGCCGAGCACACGATGGAGCGCTTCCGTACCTGCTTCTACCGTCCCTTCCTGTGGAACTCGGACAACTTCGAGCGTTGGATGCGCCTCGGTGGGCGTGACACGGTCGAGCGTGCACGTGAGATCTACGAGAAGAAGCTTGAGGAGTACGAAGCCCCTGCTCTGAACGACGCGATTCGCGAGGAGCTCGAGGAGTACGTCGTGCGCCGCAGGGCAGAACTGGGAGACTGACGCCGCGCGCGTCGCCTAGGGTGTCGGCATGCCCAGGGGATACGACTACATCATCGTTGGCGGGGGATCAGCGGGATCGGCACTCGCCGCTCGGCTGAGCGAGGACGCTTCCACGTCAGTCCTCCTGCTCGAGGCGGGGCGCCCGGACTATCCCTTCGATGTATACGTGCACATGCCGGCAGCGCTGACCTTCCCGATCGGGAATCCGCTCTACGACTGGATGTACTCCTCGCAGCCGGAGCCCCATATGAATGGCCGCCGAGTGGCGCACGGGCGGGGCAAGATCCTCGGCGGCTCCAGCAGCATCAACGGCATGATCTTCCAGCGCGGCAACCCGCTGGACTACGAGCGCTGGGCAGCCGATCCGGGCATGGAGACCTGGAGCTATGCCCACTGCCTGCCGTACTTCAAGAAGATGGAGGACTGTCAGGCCGGTGCCGATGAGTGGCGTGGCAAGGATGGGCCGCTCATCCTCGAGCGTGGCGAGACACGCAATCCCCTCTTCGCAGCGTTCTTCTCCGCGGTGCAGGAGGCCGGGCACGACCTCACCATCGATGTGAACGGCTACAAGCAGGAGGGCTTCGCGGCATTCGATCGCAATGTCCACAACGGCCGTCGTTACTCCGCCAGCAAGGCCTACCTGCGCCCCGCGATGTCGCGCCCCAACCTCACCGTCAAGACGCGGGCACATGTCACGCGCATCGTCACGGACTCTTCCAGTGGCACGCCGCGCGCGACCGGCGTCGAGGTCTCGCTGGGTGGCAAGCGCCCGATCCGCGTGCGCGGATCCGAGGTCATCCTCGCCGGGGGTGCCTTCAACTCGCCCCAGTTGCTGCAACTCTCGGGCATCGGCAATGCCGAGCACCTGCGCTCGGTCGGAGTGGACCCCGTGCACGACCTCCCCGGCGTCGGGGAGAACCTCCAGGATCACCTCGAGGTCTACGTGCAGCACGCGTGCACCCAGCCGGTGTCACTCAATCCCAACCTTCAGTTCTGGCGCCGCCCCTTCATCGGCGCGCAATGGCTCTTCCTGCGCTCGGGTCCGGGTGCCTCCAACCACTTCGAGGCGGGCGGCTTCATCCGCAGCAACGACGATGTCGCCTACCCCAACCTGATGTACCACTTCCTGCCGATTGCGGTGCGCTACGACGGCACCTCGATCGCCGAGGGCCACGGCTACCAGGTGCACATCGGCCCGATGTACTCCGATGCACGCGGCAAGCTCTGGATCACCAGCGCCGACCCGATGGCGCCTCCCTCCTTCGTCTTCAACTACCTCTCCACCGACCAGGACAAGCGCGAGTGGGTGGAGGCGATCCGCAAGACCCGCGAGATCCTCGACCAGCCCGCCTTCGCCCCCTACAGCGCGGGCGAGATCTCCCCCGGGCCCGAGGTCGAGACCGATGAGCAGATCCTCGACTGGGTGCGCAAGGACGGTGAGACGGCGTACCACCCCTCCTGCACCGCGCGCATGGGCGTCGACGAGATGTCGGTGGTGGATCCGCTCACCATGCGCGTCCACGGCACCGAGGGCCTGCGCGTCGTGGATGCCTCCGTCATGCCCTATGTCACCAACGGCAACATCTATGCGCCAACGATGATGCTCGCGGAGAAGGCTGCCGACATCATCAAGGGCGCGACCCCGCTGGCCCCCGAGCACGTGCCCTTCTACCGCCACGGCAAGGAAGCGAAGGCCGATGCCTGATCTCTACATCGACGGTGCCTGGGTCGCGGCCTCCGAGGGCGGCACCCGCGAGATCCGCTGCCCGGCTGATGGGGAGGTCGTGCGCGTCGTCGATGAGGCGACCGCCGTCGATACCGAGCGCGCCATCCTCGCTGCACGTGCGGCGTTCGATGACGGTCGCTGGTCGAGCGTCCCCGTGGCCGAGCGGGGAAGGCTGCTCGCCCGTGTCGCGGATCTCCTCGAGCGCGATGTCGACGTGATCGCCCGTCTGGAGTCCCTCGACACCGGCAAGCGCCTGGTCGAGGCCGAGTACGACGTTGCTGACGTGGCGAAGTCCTTCCGCTACTTCGCCGGCCTCGCCCAGGGCGACGCACTCGGCGGCCGTGTCGTCGATGCGGGCAACGCGGATGTGCGCTCGCGCATCGAGTATTCGCCCGTCGGCGTGTGCGGACTCATCACGCCCTGGAACTACCCGCTGCTCCAGGCAGCCTGGAAGGTCGCTCCCGCGCTCGCGGCCGGATGCTCCTTCGTGCTCAAGCCGAGCGAGCTGACGCCGAGCACGACCATTCATCTCATGCGCCTCCTCGAAGAGGCCGGTCTCCCCGCGGGCGTCGGCAATCTCATCCTCGGGGCGGGCGCCACTGCGGGCGCACCGCTCGCCACCCATCCGGCTGTCGACATGGTGTCCTTCACCGGCGGCGTCGTCACCGGGCGGCGCATCATGGCCGACGCCGCGGCGACGGTGAAGAAGGTCGCGCTCGAACTCGGCGGCAAGAACCCCAACATCGTCTTCGCCGATGCCGACCTCGCCGCGGCCATCGACAACGCGCTCACGGCGGTCTTCCTCCACAGCGGCCAGGTCTGCTCGGCGGGGGCGCGCCTGCTGGTGGAGGAGTCCATCCACGATCGCGTCGTCGACGAGATCGTGCGACGCGCCCAGCGCATCCGCCTCGGCGGTCCCTTCGACCCCGATGCCGAGACCGGCCCGCTCATCTCCCCCCAGCACCGGGAGAAGATCGAGAGGTACGTCGCGGGTGCCCTCGCCGAGGGTGCCGTGCTCCGGTGCGGCGGGAGCGCCCCCGATCCCATCGAATTCCCGGCGCTCGCGGGCGGCTGCTACTACCTTCCCACTGTGCTCGATGGCTGCCGGACCGACATGACCTGCGTCCAGGACGAGTCCTTCGGGCCCGTGCTCACGGTGGAGACCTTCCGGACGGAGGAGGAGGCGATCGCCCTGGGCAACGACACGGTCTATGGCCTCGCCGGCGCCGTGTGGACCTCCGATGCGGGCAAGGCGGAACGCGTGGCCTCCGCGCTGCGTCACGGCACCATCTGGATCAACGATTTCCACCCCTACCTCCCCCAGGCGGAGTGGGGAGGCTTCAAGCAGTCGGGCGTCGGGCGCGAGCTCGGACCGTCAGGCCTGCACGAGTACCTCGAGGCCAAGCACGTCTACCGCAATCTCTCGCCAGCCCCGAGTGGCTGGTTCGCCGAGGAGGCATGAGATGACGAGCCCGACCGCGTCCCCCGGGGCACCGGCCATCTCGGTGCGCAATCTGTGGAAGGTCTTCGGCCCGCAGGCGGAGAAGATCGTCGGTACGCCGTACGCCGACCTGCCCCGCGATCAACTCCTCGCCGACACGGGGTGCACGGCGGCCGTGCGCGATGTCACCTTCGACGTAGCTGAAGGCGAGGTCTTCGTCGTCATGGGCCTGTCCGGCTCGGGCAAGTCCACGCTCGTGCGGTGCCTCACTCGCCTTGTCGATGCCACCGCCGGCCAGGTGATCATCGAGGGTGAGGACATCCTCCAGGCCAATGACAAGCAACTGCGACAGCTGCGGCGTACCGAGTTCTCCATGGTCTTCCAGCACTTCGGCCTGCTGCCGCATCGCAAGGTCATCGACAACGTCGCCTACCCGCTCGAGATCCAGGGCATCAAGAAGGACGACCGCTACGCCCGCGCGGAGGAGGTCATCCAGCTCGTCGGCCTCGCGGGCTACGCCAACGCCTACCCCGAGCAGCTCTCCGGCGGCATGCAGCAGCGCGTGGGCCTCGCACGCGCTCTCGTCGTCGACCCCGATGTGATGTTCCTCGACGAGCCCTTCAGCGCCCTCGACCCGCTTATCCGCCGCGACATGCAGGACGAGGTCATGCGCCTGCACCGCGAGCTCGGCAAGACGATGGTCTTCATCACCCACGACCTTGCCGAGGCGATGAAGCTCGGCGACCGCATCGCGATCATGCGCGACGGAGCCGTCGTCCAGATGGGCACGGCCATGGATCTCGTCCTCCACCCGGCCGATGCCTACGTCGAGGACTTCCTCCGCGACATCCCCAAGAGTCACGTCCTCACCCTCGAGACCATCGCGCGCCCGCTGCGTGACGGGGAGTCGGGCGACGGTCCAGCCGTGGCGGGCGACACGATCATCAAGGAGGCGACCCACGCGATCATCGCGTCCGTCGCTCCCGTGAGAGTCATGAGCGGTGGTGCGCTCGTGGGCTACGTCGGCAGCGACGACGTCCTCACCCTCATTGCCGGCGATCGCGACTCGGAGTTGGGCGACTAGACATGGACGTCAAGGCCGTCCTTCGACTCCGCTGGGTCCAGGCCCTCATCGTCCTCGTCGTGTGGGCCGTGACGGCGACGGCGCTGAAGGGAGTGCAGACCCAGGAGCTCTCGACCGCGACTGATTCGCCGTTCACGGCGATCATGCGCGACGCGGCCGCGGCCATCCGCGGCAACCGGGCTGAGAGTCCGCTCTTCATCTACTTCTTCAATCCCATCAGATCCGTGATCACCGGATTCATCGAGATATTCATGGGCGTCATCGCCGTGCCCGCGCCGGGCAACGTCATCCCGATGCTCGGATGGTTCGGTACGCTCGTGCTCATCGGCTTCATCGTCTACGCGACGTCGACGCTCCGCATGGCCCTCGTGAGCATGTTCCTGCTTTTCCTGTGCGGAATGCTCGGCATGTGGCTCCTCACGATGGAGACCCTCGCGATGACGATCGGGGCGGTCGTCCTGTCGCTCGCGATCGCCCTTCCCCTGGGCGTCTGGGCCGGACTCAACGACCGCGTGATGAAGGTGCTGAGGCCGTGGCTCGACCTCGCCCAGGTGCTGCCCACCCTCGTCTACCTCGCGCCACTCGCACTGGTCTTCCTTATCGGCATTGCCTCGGCCACCATCGCCACGATGATCTACTCGATCCCCATCTGCATCCGGATCACTGCCCTCGCCATCAAGAGCCTCAGGCAGGGTCCGATCGAGGCGGCCGAGTCAGCGGGGTCCACCCGCTGGCAGTTGCTCACCAAGGTGCAGCTGCCGATGGCCAAGACGACCATCATCCTCGCCATCAACCAGACGACCCTGGCGGCGCTCTCCTTCGTCGTGATCGCGGCGCTCATCGGCGCCCCCGGCTTGGGCAAGCCCGTCATCGAGGCCCTCACCATCCGCAATGTCGGCGATGGAGTCGTCGCGGGCCTTGCCGTCGTCCTGCTCGCGGTCATGCTGGATCGCTCCACCAGCGCGGCGGTCAATCGCGATCAGTCCGGGTACGCCGCCGCCGATGCTGCCAAGGTGCGTCGACGCATCGGCCTCGCGATCTTTGGCGTCCTCACCCTCATCGCGATCTACCTCTCCCGCTACCTGCTGTGGTTCGCCGTCTTCCCCGAGCAGCTCATCTTCGGGGAGTACGTCGCCGAGGCGGCGAATGCCCTGTCGGAGTGGATCACGGACAACCTCGGTTTCCTCACCGTGACCGGCAGTGAGCAGTTCACGGTCTGGGTTCTCAATCCCCTCCAGGACGTGCTCGCGAACTCCCCGTGGTGGCTCACGCTCATTGCCATCACCCTGCTCGCCTTCATCCTCGCTGGGCGCACGGTGGGCATCCTCGTCTTCGTCCTCCTCGCACTCGTGATGGCGACCGGGCTATGGAACGACACCATGCTCACGCTCGCGATGACCCTCATCGCCACGGGCTTCGTCGTGATCATCGGAATCGTCCTGGGCGTGTGGGCGGGTCGCAGCGCGCGTGCGGACAAATTCCTCAGACCCCTCCTTGACGCGGGCCAGACGATGCCCGCCTTCGTCTATCTCGTGCCCGTGCTGGCGCTCTTTGGCCCGACCCGCTTTGCGGCCATCGTCCTCGGTGTCGTCTACGCCGCACCGGTGGTGATCCGCATCGTCGCGGACGGCATCCGCCAGGTGCCCAAGGAGTCGGTCGAGGCAGCAGTGTCCGCGGGCTCGACCACGTTGCAAGTCATCACCAAGGTGCAGCTGCCCGTGTCGCGTCGATCGATCCTGCTCGGCGTAAACCAGGGGCTCATCTTCGTGCTCGCCGTCGTTGTCATCGGCGGGTTCGTCGGTGCGGGTGGCCTGGGATACCTCGTCATCGTGGGCCAATCGAAGCCCGAACTCGCCGGCAAGGGGCTCGCCGCAGGTATCGCCATCGTGCTGCTCGGCATCATCCTTGACCGAATTGCACAAGGTAGGCCCCAGAAGTCCCCCCAGGGACGTCACTGAAACAGGGGTAGCGATACCCATCTGTTATCGCCATTCCGTCGAATCACGCGGTGGCCGCGCCTACGATGACGACGACATCTACCTTCCTGGAGGAAGAATGAAGCGAGTAGGCAAGGGCGCTGGCCTCGTGGTCGCGCTCGCCACTGCCGGACTGGCCCTCGCGGCCTGCGGTGGTGGCACCGTCAACGAGGCGGCCTCATCCTCGGCCGCTCCCGCGCCCGAGTCCAGCGCTGCGCCGGCGGAGTCCAGCGCTGCACCGGCACCGGCCGACTGCGGCTCGTGGGGTGTCGCCATGCACGCGTGGGTGGGCTACACCGCATCCGCGCAGGTGCTGAGCGACGTCGCACGCGAGAAGCTCGGCTGCGACATCACGCAGACCACGCTCGACGAGGCTGGCGTGACCTACGACGCGATGGAGGCCGGTTCGGTCGACGTCATCATCGAGGACTGGGGCGGCGGTCGCTGGCAGGAGTGGGTCGACCGCGGCGCCATCGTCGAGGTCGGACTCAACGGCAACGTCGGCCTCATCGGCATGTACGTCCCGCAGTGGATGTGCGATGAGTACCCCGACATCACCGACGGCACCAAGCTCAATGAGTACGCCGACCTCTTCAAGACGCCGGAGTCCGGTGACAAGGGTGCGTGGCTCGAGGGCCCGCCCGGATACACCACTATCGGCGAGAAGCTGATCGAGGCCAACGGTCTCAACTACAAGATCATCAACACCGGGTCCGAGGCGGCACTCATCGAGGCCTTCACCAAGGGCAACGACAACAAGGAAGCCGTGCTCGGCTACTTCTACGAGCCGCAGAACTTCCTCGCCAAGGTCCCGCTGTGCCGCATCAACTTCCCGGCCAACGACTGGACCGACGCGGCGAAGGCCAGTGGTCTCACGGACTACCCGGAGACCCCGCTGGTCAAGCTCGCCACCGTGAAGCTCATGGACTCGGGCAGCCCCTTCGCCACCCTCGTCCAGAACTTCGAGTGGACCAACGAGGACCAGAACCAGGTCGCACTCGACATCGAGTCCGGCATGACCCCGGAGGAGGCGGCCCAGAAGTGGATCGACGCCAATCCCGACAAGGTCGCTGCGTGGCTCGAAGGCACGGGAGCTTCCTGATCCACCCGCACCATCCAGCCTGAAACGAGGGGCCCGGCCACATAGCCGGGCCCCTCGTTCTTTGTTCACCGAATGAGGCAGGACACGCCCATGGTCCGTTGGCTAACCTGACCCAACCCCCTGCGAGAGGACCACCATGCGAGCACGGCGCATCACCTCCATCACCGGCGCTGCGGCCGTTATCGCCGCGACGATCGCGGCCGCTCCGGCGGTCTCGGCCAGGCCCGATCCGGGTGACCATGGCGGCACTCAGGGGCCGGAGAGCCCGTGCTCCGTCGAGCGCGTGCTCGACACCGATTCCGGCATCGACACACACGCGTGGCTCCTCAAGGCAGGTGCTGGCGAGCAACAGGTGGCGTGGCTCGACGGCGGGGTGGTCGTCACTCAGCAGTCGCCAGCCGGGGATGACGTCACCGGCCGCACGGCGTACGCGAAGGCAACATCGATCGACACACAGGGCATCCGTCTGCTCCCTCGCATCGGATGGCCGCCGCGGCCGACGATGGACTACACCACGGACCTCGTCATCCAGGATTGGCCCGGATTCGATGACCAGGGCGCCGACGCTCTTGTCGGCAGGGTCATCCTGTCGGCCACCCTCGGCGGACAGGATGGAGTCAACGCGGGTGGCCAAGAGGCTAGCGACATCCGCACCGGCCTGCTGTGCATCGAGAAGTACGCCCTCGTGCCCGGCGAGATCGAGAACGGCGTGCAGAAGCCGCCGCTGCGCGTCATCACCGTCCGCGTGATGAACCCCTCGGACGCGCTCGTGGCGTTCCAGTGGCGCGAGTCCGCGACACAGCCCAAGTCCACCCCCCGCGATTTCCCGGGCACCACCACCGTTATCCAGCAGGGCAGTGCCGGGGCCTACGACGCACTGGCCTACGTCGAGGCTGACTTCGGCGTCCGGGGCATCTACGCCGATGGTGGGTGGAGTCGCACGCGCGGCACATGGTTCGAGGTCGGCTGGAAGACGGTCATGCAGGCCCGGCTCTTCGCCTCGGCGAATGCGGACGCGGACGATGAGCGCGAGTCTGTGGATGTGGCATCCCGCGTGCTCAAGGTGGGCCTCCTGGGAGGCTTCATCCCGTACACGATCCGGGCCAGTGTCGACACCTACGCCGAGATCGATCGTCCGAGCAACGCCACGGGTACCGTCCGGATGGACATCCTTCGCAGCAAGACGATCGACCGTGGAGTGCGATGCCAGACGCGTGACTCGCGTGGACGCCACTGCTTCAACGTCGGCAGTGGCACGTCGACCACCGTGCGTGACGCGGCGTCGGGGAGTGGCCCGGGATACGTCAACGTCGAGGTGCGCCCGCGCGTCGAGATGCTCATCGCCGACCTCGTAGGGCCTTACGTGGGCGCCTTCGTCGGCGGTGAGGTCGAGTCCTATCGCCGCGCCAGTGGCCGCTACGCCGCCAAGACGGGCAACAGCCAGGTCTACATGGGCGCTGATCTCGGTGGTGTTCTGCGCTTCGGACGGTGGTCGCGCTCCTTCGGCTTCGAGCTCTTCCGCAACGACTGGCCGATCGTCTTCTGACCGGTCCGCTCGGGGAGGCACCGCGCAGCATGTGATGGGATGACCACATGCGCGAGGCGATCCTGCTGGTCGGGGGACAGGGCACTCGCCTGCGGCCACTCACTCTCGGCACGCCCAAGCCGATGCTTCCCGTCGCCGGCGTTCCGGTGACCGTGCACCAGATCGAGCGGGCACGTGCGGCGGGCGTCGAACGCATCGTGCTCGGCACGTCGTACCGCGCGGAGGTCTTCGCCGAACAACTCGGCGACGGAAGCAATCTCGGTGTGGAGATCGCCTACGCGGTCGAGGACGAGCCGCTGGGCACGGGTGGAGCGATCCGGCATGCGGCTGCGCATCTGCTCAGTGGCGCCGATGACCCCGTCATGGTGCTCAACGGCGATGTGCTCAGTGGAGTGGACTACGCGGATCTCGTGGAGCAGCACGTGAGCACGGGCGCTCTCGCCACCCTGCACCTCGTGCGCGTCGCGGATCCCTCCGCGTATGGACTCGTACCGACCGACGAGCACGGGCGCGTCCTCGCATTCCGTGAGAAGCCGACGACGCCCGAGGAGATCGTCACGGACCAGATCAACGCCGGGTGCTATGTCTTCCGCCGATCCGCGATCGACGCCATTCCCGTCGGCCGCCCCGTGTCGGTCGAGCGTGAGACCTTCCCGTCCTTCCTCGCCGAGGGTGCCCTGGTCCGGGGCATCGTCGACGACTCCTACTGGCTCGACCTCGGCACTCCCTGGGACTTCGTGCGCGGCTCCGCCGATCTCGTGCTCGGCATCGCACCCTGGTCGGGGCACTCGCCCGCGGAAGCACTCGTCCTCGACGGTGCTGACGTCGACGCTGCGGCAGTTCTCAGCGGTGGCACGACGGTCGGCCGGGGCGCGCGCGTCGCCGCGGGGGCGCGCGTGCATGGATCGGTGGTCCTCGACGGTGCTGTCATCGCGGCCGGTGCCGTGGTGGAGGACTCGGTCATCGGTGCCGGTGCCTGCATCGATGCCGGTGCGGTCGTCGCCGGAAGCGTCATCGGCGATGGAGCCCGGATCGGGGCGGGCAATGAACTGCGCGCTGGTGCGCGTGTGTGGCCCGGTATCGAGCTCCCCGCCACCGCGGTGCGCTTCTCCACCGACGCCTGAGGGCGTTGACTGGCGCCTTGAGCGCGACGCCTGGCTCGGACGTTCTGCGGTCGAGAAGTGCCACCGGATGGATCATTTCGACCGCAAAACGACGGACGTCGAACGCGCAAGCCCCAGCCGATCGTCAGAGCCGCAGGATGAAGTCCGCAGGGTCGCGCTCGGGTCGCGCACCCGGCTCCGCAGCGGGCCTGCCGATCGCGATGGCGCCGAGCGGCTGCCACGACTCCGGCAGATCCAGCACCTGGCGCACGACATCGGGGCAGAACATCGTGGACGAGATCCATGCGGCGCCCCAGTCCTCAGCGGCCAGGGCTACGAGGAGGTTCTCCACCGCCGCACCACCGGACACGAGGAAGAGATCGCGCTCGAAGCCGCGCCGACGCTTATCCGGGTAGGCGTGCGGGCCCTCGTCGAGGTCGAGGAAGGGCAGCACGACCGCGGGTGCGCCCCACAGGATGTCGCCGCGTGAGATGCGACGGGCGATGGCGTCCTCGTCGAATCCGTCCGCGGCGAGGTCGGCTCGCCAGCGATCGCGCATGGCCGCAAGGAGTGCCTCGCGGTGGGCGTCGAGGATGACGAAGCGCCACGGCACCGTGTGATGCGGTGCCGGCGCGGTGATGGCAGCGGCGATCGCGCGCTCGAGGGCCCCGGGATCGACGACATCGTCGGTGAAGCGACGGACGGTACGCCGACCCAGCACGGCCTCGCGGCG
>JAULZJ010000146.1:0-6388 GCA_032117435.1 Candidatus Nanopelagicales bacterium
GATGTCCTACGCTGACGCCATGCCGTCTCTTCATGACCTCACCGCTCTGGAGCAGGCGGCCGCGATCCGCACCGGCGAGATCTCGTCCGTCGAGCTCGCCGAGCACTACCTCGCACGCACGGAGGCCCTCAACGACTCGGTCGGGGCCTTCATCACGATCACCCCGGATATCGCTCTCGAGCAGGCGCGTGCGGCGGACGCCGAAGTCCGAGACATTGCCGAGCGCGACGACCTGCCGGTGCTCCATGGTGTCGTCGTGCCGGTGAAGGACCTCAACTTCCAGGCCGGTGTGCGCTGCACCCTCGGATCGCGTGCCTACGACATGACGCCCTTCGGTGACGACAACATCGTCATCCGCATGAAGCAGGGAAATCTCGTCATGACGGGCAAGACCAATACCCCGGAGTTCGGCCTGCCCTGCTACACCGAGAACGACGTCGCGCCGCCGGCGCGCACGCCCTGGGATCTCACGCGCTCCGCGGGGGGCTCGAGTGGAGGGGCGGCCGCAGCCGTGGCTGCAGGCCTCGCAGCGGCCGCCCACGGATCGGATGGCGGGGGCTCCATCCGGATCCCCGCGAGCGTCTGCGGACTCGTCGGCATCAAGACTGCGCGCGGCCGCATCTCCAATGGCCCCCTTCGGGATCCGGTCGGCGAATTCCCCGTGAGCGGTCCGATCGCCCGGACTGTCCGCGATGCCGCGGCCCTGCTCGACGTCATGGCCGGCGCCTTCCCCGACGATCCGTACCCGGCGCCCGGCCTGCCACATGGGGAGACTTTCCTGCGTGCCGCGGGGCGCGAGCCGGGTGTGCTGCGCATCGGTCGCTTCGCGACTCCGGTGATCTCCCACGTCGCCATCCACCCCGATTGCCTGGACGCCTACGAGTCCGCCTCGGCGCTGCTCGAGCAACTCGGTCACGTCGTGGAGGACATCCCGCCACCTCTGCCCGATGCCATCGTCCCGGTGTTCGAGACCATCTGGTCGGTGCTCTCCCAGCTCACGCCGGTCGAGCCGGACAAGGTCGAGCTCCTGCAGCCCCTGACGCGGTACCTGCGCGAGCGGGGTGCCCAGGCGAGCGGCATCGATCTCGCGGGCGCGGTCTCCTTCGCACGGGTCATGGCTCGCGGCGCCATCAATGCGACCGCGGCGTACGACGTCCTGCTCACTCCAACCCTCGCATCACCCCCGGTGCCGATCGGTCACTTCACCGAGGGCGGCGATCCCGCGCAGGACTTCGCACGGCAGAAGGCCTTCACTCCCTTCACGGCGATCTTCAACCTCACCGGCCAGCCGGCTATGTCACTGCCCCTGCACTGGAATGCCGATGGGCTCCCGATCGGCATCCAGCTCGTCGGACGGCCGTACGACGAGCAAACCCTGATCTCACTCGCGGCCCAACTCGAGCAGGCCCGGCCGTGGCTCGGGCGGCATCCGGAGATGTGGTGAGCCGCGACCTCGACGATCTGGCACGCGCATACGGGGTCGCAGTCGACTACTGGGATCAGGCCGGGGTGCTGCGCCGATCCTCGGATGCGGCCATCACGGGCGTCCTCCGCGCTCTCGGGGCCGATCTCACCGACGCATCGACGATCGACGCGAGCCTGCGCGACAGGGATGTGCGCGACTGGCGCAGAACACTGCCGCCCGTCGTCGTGGCTGTCGGGGGGCGCTACGCGCACATCTGGGTGCATGTGGCCCATGGCACGGCCGTCCGCGTGTGGATCGAACTCGAGGACGGTGGAATCGTCGAGCCCGCCCAGAGCAATCGCTGGGTGGATCCCCGTGAGGTCGATGGTCGCCTGATCGGCGAGGCGACGTTCGTCGTCCCCGCGGACATCCCGCTCGGATGGCATGTGATCAAGGCCTTCACCGACGATGGCGTACACGAGTCGATGCTGGTCGTCACGCCCGAGCGTCTGCAGCCTCCTGCGTTGTCGTCGGGGGAGCGACTGTGGGGGCTCATGGTCCAGATCTACTCCGTGCGCTCGCGCCGATCCTGGGGCGTGGGTGATCTGGCGGACCTTGCTGATCTCGCGGCGTGGTCGGGCCATGAGCTGGGCGCGGACTTCGTGCTCGTCAACCCACTGCACGCGGCGGCGCCCATCGTGCCGATGATCCCGTCGCCATATCTGCCCGCCACTCGTCGATTCCCCAACCCGATCTACCTGCGTGTCGAGGAGATCGAGGAGTACTCCTACCTCAGTGGCGCTGATCGCAAGGCGGTCCGACGTCTCGGGAAGCCGCTGCGCAAACTCAGCAGTGATCTGCTTGATCGCGACGCTGTCTGGGCGGCGAAATCGGCGGCCCTCGACTTGGTGCGCCGCGTCCCGCTCACACCCGGTCGCCAGGCTCGCTACGACGCATACGTCGAGCGCGAAGGCACGGGGCTGATCGACTTCGCGACCTGGTGCGCCCTCACGGAGGAGTTCGGTCCCTCGTGGCAGGGGTGGCCCTCGGATCTGCGCCACCCGGCCTCACCCGGGGTCGCTGAGTGGCGTGCATCGCATGCGCACGTCATCGAGCGGCACCTGTGGATGCAGTGGCTCCTCGATGAGCAGATGGAGTCCACGCAGGAGGCTGCGGTCGAGGTCGGCATGCGCGCGGGCATCATCCACGATCTCGCGGTCGGTGTCGCTCGTGAAGGTGCCGATGCCTGGGCGCTGCAGGACGTCCTGGCCTGGGGCATGACGGTGGGTTGCCCACCGGACATGTACAACCAGCTCGGGCAGGACTGGGCCCAGCCGCCCTGGCTGCCCGATGCGCTCGCGGACGCGGCGTACATCCCCTATCGGGACATGCTGCGCACCCTGCTGCGGCATGCGGGTGGGATTCGCGTCGACCACATCCTGGGCCTCTTCCGCCAATGGTGGATTCCCGAAGGTGCGCCGGCGGCCGATGGTGCCTACGTCGGTTTCGACTACGAGGCCCTGGTCGGGATCCTTGCCCTTGAGGCCCACCGCGCGGGCGCGCTCGTCATCGGCGAGGACCTCGGCACCGTCGACCCGCGCGTGGAGGAATTCCTGCACGATCGCGGCATCCTGGGCACGTCGATCCTGTGGTTCGAACGTCGAGCGGGCGGTGACCTGAGGCCGCCGGAGCAGTGGCGAAGCGATGTCCTGGCCAGCGTCACCGTGCACGATCTACCCCCGACCGCGGGCTACCTCACAGGCGAGCACGTGCGCATCCGCGCGGAGCTTGGCCTCCTCTCGCGGGCTGCCGAGGATGAGCGGGTCGCGGATGCTGCCGCGACACGTGAGTGGCTGGATCTCGCCCACGAGCGTGGATGGCTTCCGGATCCTGACGGCACGATCGAGGACCTCGTCGTCTCACTCCATCGCGTCGTCGCTGCCTCGCCCGCGCGACTCGTGGGCGTCGCCGTGCCCGATCTCGTCGGCGATATCCGCGCGCAGAACCAGCCCGGCACCGACCAGGAATACCCCAACTGGCGGGTGCCGCTCGCCGATGGCGACGGTGTCGCAGTGGCACTCGACGATCTGCCTGGCGCACCGCTGCTGGAGGACATCGTCGCGGCGGTGCGCCCCGCGGGAGGCCGCGTCGGACGCGCTCCCCTAGGCTGATGGCATGCGTTCCATGCTTGTATCGGCCTCCTCCCTGGCTGTCCTCACGGTCACGTCGATCGCACTCGCTGCCCCTGCCGGCGCTAATGAGCGCGGAGTCGTTTACGACGGTGACGATCCGGGGGCTGGCTACACGCCGCTGGAGTGGCTCGGCCTCTTCGTCGGCATACCCGCTGCCACGATCATCGTCATCCTGCTCGGGGTCTACGGGCCCGGCTGGGCCAAGTCGCGCAGCGGTGAGCCGACGAGCGCGAGCGAGCCCCTGTGGCTGTCGAGTCCCGCCGGCACGATGGCAGCGCCCCAGGGTCCCGGGATGATCACGCCGGGTGGCCCTACCGACCACGAGGAGAGGGGTGGGGCCAGTGCCCGCTGGTGATCTCACATCCGCTCAGCGCGCCGAGCTGCAGCGGCTCCTCGAGCATGCCGAGCGCCAGTCAGGGCTCACCTTCAGCGTCTATGTCGGGCCCTGGGAAGGCGATCGCGCCGGTGCAGAGGCGATGCTCGAGCGACTGGCGAACCCCGATCGCAGCGTGCTCGTCGCTGTCGACCCGGCCTGCCGTCAGCTCGAGATCGTCACGGGTCGCCTCGCGCGCATCCCGCTCGATGATCGCGGATGCGGCCTGGCCGCGCTGTCGATGACCAGCTCCTTCACCACCGGCGACACCGTGGGCGGCCTGCGCGATGGCCTCTCCGTGCTGGGCGAGCAGGCACGGCGCATGCGCGTCGAGAACGTCGACCAGCCGTAGGCACGCTAGACCTGCCGTAGGGCTGGTCGACAAGGCCAGGCAAATGACGGAGTGCGGCCCGGTCAGACGTCTGCGGCACGTGCACGCAGGGAGCGGCGTACGCCGTCCCGACCCTCGACGACCAGGCGCCGCAGCGCCGGATTGAGATCGCCGCGCGCGAGGAATGCATCGGTGTCGCGGATCGTGTGCTCGTCGACGACCAGGCTGGGGTAGAGCCCCATCGCCAGCGACTGGCCCATCTCCATCGTCTGCGCATCCCAGGCGCGCACGATGTCGTCGAAGAAGCGCTGACGGAAGTGGCTGAGCAGGTCGACCTGATCGGGCTGGACGAAGCCCGCGATGGTCGCCTCGAGGATCGCATTGGCGATGTCAGTGCGCTCCATCATCTCGGCCCAGGCCAGGTCCTTGGCCTCGAGTGACGGCCGCGCGGCGCGAGCGACAGCGGCCTGACGGCGTCCGGTGGCGGTGTCGTCGCGAGTGAGCTCAGCCTCGATGGCATCGAGTTCGGCGCGCCCCGTGGCCGCGAGGCGCTGTAGCAGGGTCCAGCGCAGGTCCGTGTCAACCGCCAGGCCAGCCAGGGTCACGGATCCGTCGAGGAGTCCGGACACGGTGTCCAGGTCTGCCGGACTGGTCGCGAGTGACGTGAACGCCCGCACGAACGCCAGTTGGTGGTCGGATCCGGGTGCGGCCGCGCGCATGAGAGCGTCCAGGGAATCCGCGAGGCGCTGCACGTAGATCGGACGATGCTCGGGCGTAGCGAAGAGGTCGACGGCCGTCTTGACCTGGCGCAGCGTCTGCTGGACGACGCCGATGTCGCTCTCCTGCGGCAGCCCCGCGATGACCAGGTCGAGGTACTCCCCGGTGGGCACTTCGGCATCGCGCACCATGTCCCAGGCCGCACCCCACACGAGCGCACGGGGCATGGACTCGGCGACATCGCCGAGGTGCGCAACGGCGGTGCGCCAGGAGCGATCGTCGAGGCGGACCTTGGTGAAGGTGAGATCGTCGTCATTGAGCAGGAGCAGATCTGGCTGACGCGCGCCCGTGAGTTGCGGCACTTCGGTGCGCGGGCCGACGACGTCGAGTTCGATTCGGTCACGGCGGACGAGCGTGCCGTCCACGAGGTCGTAGAGACCCAGGGCCATCCGGTGCGACCGCAGTGTCGGCGCGACGTCCTCGGGCATGGCCGGTGGCTCCTGCAGGATCGCCACGGACTGGTAGTTGCCGTCCTCGCCGACAGCGAGGTCGGCCCGCATGAGGTTGACGCCGCTGGTCTGCAGCCACTCCGCGGTCCACCCCGAGAGGTCGCGGCCCGAGGCGGCCTCCAGCTCGCTGAGGAGGTCACTCAGCTCGGTGTTGCCCCAGGCGTGCTTCGTGAAGTAGGCGTTGATGCCCTTGCGGAAGTTGTCCTCTCCGACCCAGGCCACCAGCTGTCGCAGCGCTGAAGCGCCCTTCGCGTAGGTGATGCCATCGAAGTTCACGCGCACGGCGTCGAGATCGACCATGTCCGCGGCGATGGGATGCGTGGACGGCAGCTGATCCTGCCGGTACGCCCAGGCCTTGCGCTGGTTGCTGAACGTCGTCCACGCATCGGCGTAGCGGGTGGCGTGGACATTTGCATGGTGCGCTGCCCACTCCGCGAAGGACTCGTTGAGCCAGAGGTCATCCCACCACTTCATGGTGACGAGATCGCCAAACCACATGTGGGCCATCTCGTGCAGGATCGTGTTGGCACGCTGCTCATAGGCCGCGTCGGTCACTCGGGAGCGGAAGACCATGTCCTCGAGGAATGTCACGCAGGCGGCATTCTCCATCGCACCGGCGTTGAACTCCGGCACGAAGAGCTGGTCGTACTTCACGAAGGGGTAGGGGACGCCGAACTCCTCCTCGAAGAACGCGAAGCCCTGCTTGGTCAGCAGGAAGATGTCGTCGGGATCGAGGTACTCGGCCAATGAGTTGCGGCAGAAGATCCTGAGGGGGTAGCTGCCGTGCGGTCCCTCGTACACGTCATGGACCGAGTAGTAGGGGCCGGCGACCAGTGCGGTGATGTACGTCGAGATGGGCGG
>JAULZJ010000147.1:0-7572 GCA_032117435.1 Candidatus Nanopelagicales bacterium
TGGGGAAGCGCTCGGGGTACTGCGCGTAGTCGAAGTTGCCGGAGTCGATGATCGCACCCGCCACCGCGGTTCCGTGCCCACCGATGTACTTCGTGGCCGAGTGGACGACGACATCCGCACCCCACTCAATGGGCCGGATGAGGTACGGCGTCGCGACCGTGTTGTCGACGATCAGGGGGACGCCGATCTCATGGGCCAGGTCGGCCACCGCGCGAATGTCGAGGATGTCGTTCTTGGGATTCGCGATCGACTCACCGTAGAAGGCCTTGGTGTTGGGCTTGACCGCCGCGCGCCACGAATCGATGTCATCCGGATTGTCGACGAAGCTCACCTCGATGCCGAGCTTGGGCAATGTGTAGTGGAAGAGGTTGTACGTCCCGCCGTAGAGGCTGGGACTGGAGACGATGTGATCGCCGGCCTCCGCCACATTGAGGATCGCCAGCGTCTCGGCCGCCTGACCGCTCGACACCAGCAGCGCTCCCACGCCGCCCTCGAGGGAGGCGAGCCGGTCTTCGACCGCGGCCTGGGTGGGATTCATGATCCGGGTGTAGATGTTGCCGAGCTCCTTGAGGGCAAAGAGGTTGGCCGCGTGGGTGGTGTCGTTGAAGGTGTACGACGTTGTCTGGTAGATCGGCAGCGCGCGCGCATTGGTGGCAGCATCAGGTGCCTGACCTGCGTGGATCTGTCGGGTCTCGAAGGACCAGCCGTTGCTCATGAACTTCTCCTACTGGGGATCGATGGGGTGACGAGTGCGCATCCGGCCGATGCCGGGTGGCGGGTGGGCGCTAGCCCGGTCGATGACGACGAGCGTCAGACACGTGGCATTCGACAACAGGACATAGCAGCCTCCGCACCATCCGGGGTCTTGCCCTGTGCAAGACCCGCGCTTGCCTGACAAGCAGGCCCGGTCATCACCCGGGGCACCCCACCGCGGTCGGAGGGTTGCCGTCCAGCAAGCCGGGGCTTAACGCTGGCACTCATGACCTGCGCAGGAGATTACACAAGACGTCCGGGGGGCTCAAGTCGACCCCGGGATCCCGGATCGCTCACGCACTCCGACGGCAGGCGTCGCGGCTGAGCCCGGACATCCCCTCCAGCCAGGCGGACGGATGCATGCCGGTGATGAGGCAACTCTCCACGAGGCCAGCCAGGGAGTACGCCGGATCCGCCCCGAGGGCTCGCTCGATCGCGGCCCCGGCGCGCGAACCGTCCCCCTGCTGCCACCGCAGGATCGCGAGCAGCGTCGCCGGTGGGGCGACGTACTCATCCGGTGCGCCGCGGACGACCTCGACCAGGGAATCGGCCGCATCGGACCAGGAGTGCGCGGGGATGTGGAGCAGCTCCCAGAGGACGGTGTCGCGGACCCGGACATCCTGCAGGGCGACGAGGATTCCCGCGATGGCCACGGGTGTGATGGGTCCGTGGATGAGGCCGTCGCAGACCCGCGCGATCGCTCGATCGCGCAGCGCCTCGTCGAGCGGTCCCCCTCCCTGGAGTGCGCCGCGCACCTGCTCGACCAGATCGGGTGCGGCAGCGATGTCACCGACGTACTCCTCCCGGCTCGCCAGCCAAGGGTCAAGACCCCAGCACTCGGATGCCTCCGCGATCTCCTCGGCGCTCACGCGCACCGGCGGCTCGGCTTCGACCGGGCCCTGCATCGATAGCCGCATGCCGTCACCGTCGCGTTGGGCGACGATCACGTGGCCGCAGGGGATGCCCTGGCGGGAGATGTCCGCGGCGACATCGTTGCCGACACCTGCCGTGGACCCGCCGCCCTGCTCATATATGACGACGTGGAAGCCGCGGGCTTCCGGCTTTTCGGGCAAGGGCATATGCGGAGGTACTCCGGATGCGTCGAGGGACCATCGCATGATGAGCAGCACGTGGCCGTCATGGGCAACGACGACCACGCACACGGAATGCTCGGGCCAGTAGCCGAGCATGTGGGGGGCGGCGAGGGCGACGTGGGCGGGGCTGTGGACTCGGATGGGTTCGGGATTCATGCGCTCACGCTGAGAGTCGAATCACGTTCCCACCAGCCCCGGCGGGCGACCTGTGGACGCTCGCCGAGGCCTGTGGACGCGCCTCAGCGGCTGATGCGGATGACCTCGCACGTCCAGGCGCCCCGCGGGGACGGCACGTCGAAGGTGTCACCGACCGCGGCGCCAAGCAGCGCCTGGCCGAGCGGGGAGTCCCAGGAGATCCGCTCGTCATCGATGGTCGCCTCCTCCGGGTGCACCGGTCGTACACGAACCTTCTCCCCCGCCGCGTCGCGGATCTCCACCAGCGCTCCCGGCGCGACCCGCGCGCGGCGGCCCGTGGGCGCCAGCGGCAACTCGACCGACGCGGCAAGGATCGCCTCGAGGCGTTCGATCTCGGCCAGCGCACGCTCGAATTCCGCGACGTCGCGCTCGTCTCGCTCAGGGCCGATCAGGTGGGGACGCAGGGGCTCGAGGACATCCAGGTGGAGTCGGTCGATGCGCTCCTGCAAGGCCGTGCGCCCGGCTTCGGTCAGTGCGGGGGCCACACGTGCGGCGGCGCGAGGATCATCGGCAATATGCGTGGACATGCTTCCTCCGGGCGAGCGAACTCGCTGCCGAAGGTCTCCCGCCGCCGCAGCCCCACGAGCGGTGCTGCGACCCATGGGCCCGGGGACCGCGGCGGCCCCGTGATGACGAACCCACGGCGAGGGGGTACTCCCCTTCTCTGGGGAGGAGTCTAGGGCTCCACGACGGCGTACGCATCCGGTGGCGGCGGACCCCATGTGGGCTGCTTGGCCTCGATGCCGTCGCCGGAACTCTGGCCTCGCAGGCGCCTGCCGACCCAGGGCCCGAAATGGCGGCCCGCCCACCGGGCATGGCCGCTTAGGCGGGCGACGACGGTGCCCGGCGCGGATAAGGGACCCGGCGTACGCCACGAGTCCCCGCCCAGTCCCAGGGTCTCGAGCGCGGCCCGTGCTGCGAGCTCATGACCGCGGGGCGACAGATGAAGTCGATCCTCGTCCCAGTAGGAGTCGTCATCGAATGCGGCACACCCCCAGAAGTCGACGACGCGACATGCGTACTCCTCGGCGATCGCCCTAGTCGCAGCATTCGCCGAGGCGATGCGCTCGGAGACCGACCCCATCACCGTCGAACGGCGCGAGGGGTCACCGAATGCGAAGAGGACGACGTCGGCTCCCGTCCGGCGCAGGTCGCGAACGGCGTTCTCGAGATGAGTGGCGGAGGCGTGCAGGTCGTAGGTGCGCCTCAGCGCATCGTTGATCCCCGCCGCGAGGGTTACGAGGTCGGGCTTCAGATCGCACGCGACGGGCACCTGCTCAGCGGTGACCTCACCGATCAACCTGCCTCGCACGGCGAGATTGGCGTATTGCAAGCCGGGCACGGAGCGCGCCATCGTGGCCGCGACACGATCGGCCCAGCCGACGTGGCGGCCATCGGGGCCACTCACGTCCATGAGCCCCTCGGTGAAACTGTCCCCCAGGGCGACGTAACGGGTCCACATGGACGCGGATCAGGTGGCAGGCGCCGGATCGGCAGGCTTCGCCGTGGCGAAGGCACGGTTGGCGCGACGGAACCACAGGAGGAGGGCGATGATGCCGATGATGATCTGCGGCAGATAGGACGCCATACGCCACACGACATCGGCTGCCTGCGCCACGGAGCCAGACACGCCCATGCTCTGCAGGAGCGCGATCATGAGCGCGTCCGTCGTGCCGAGCCCACCCGGGGTGATCGGGACCATGAGCATGATCTGACTTGTCGCGAAAGCCGCGAACGCCGCGAGCGGCGAGGTGCCATTGCTCGCGCCCCAGCCCTCGACGCCGCGCAATGCAGCGTAGAAGATCGCGAACTGCGTGAGGATGACAGCAAGCTGCGCGATGGTGAGGAAGAGCCAGCGGCGCCGCAGGACGTCGTACATGTCCGCCCGGAACTTCGAGATCGGCTTGACCAGGTCGAGGTCCTTGAGCTTGGAGATGTGCTTGCGCAGGGGGTTGATCAATTTGTTGCCTAACCGGCCAATCGCTTCGGCCAGTTTGGGACTGCGCATGATGAGGACGAAGCCCACGATGACCACGACGAGGATGCCCATCCCGAGGGGTGCAACCCAGTTGTAGCTGCTGTTGCCGCCCTCGATGCTGAGAGCAGCCACCCCGAGGATGGGCAGCCCGAGGCTCACGAAGATGCTCCACAGCCCGACGGCGGTGATCGCGGCCGTGGCTGCCGAGCCCGAGATGCGGTACGACGAGAGCATGGCGTACTGCACGGCCAGTCCGAATGCACCGCCAGCAGGCACCCCATTGGAGATCGCGAAGGCCGCCTGGTTGACCTGCTGGGAAGGCCAATATTTCAGCCCAGGCGTCGCCGCCATGAAGGGGAAACCGTAGGCGACGAGGTAGAGCAGGACCGTGATCGCGATGACGACGATGGCGATCGGCGTCATGTCGGCGAGTTCGGCGAAGGCGGCCTGGTAGCCAGACCCCGTCACCTGCGGGATGACGCGGACGAAGATGAAGACGATGAAGACCAGTCCGATGATGCCGAGGATGATCGACTTCTTCTTGTCGAGCGCCGCCGTCGGCGGGGCTGCCGCGGTAGCGGCATCCCCCGGTGATGCCGGCTGAGTGGTCTCGCTCACGTGGCCTCCCTGGTCGGCCCCGACCCTAGCGGCTTCGAGCCGAGGAGTCACCGAGGTGGCCATGAGGCCTACCCCGGGGGCGGGTGCCGGCGCAGGAAGCCCCATTGACAGGATGACGGCATGCGACTGGATCACGTCTCCTATGCCTGCACACCGGGCGAGCTCGCCGAGGTCGTGCAGCGCATCGGATCCGAGCTGGGCGCCGCATTCGTCGACGGTGGAATCCACCCGTCCTTCGGCACGCGCAACTTCATCCTCCCGCTCGCCAATGATGTGTACGTCGAGGTCGTTGCAGCCCTCGATCACCCTGCAGCCGACAAGGCACCCTTCGGTCGCGCGGTTCGCCGTCGCGCCGACGAAGGCGGGGGCTGGCTGGGCTGGGTGGTCGCGGTCGACGACATCGTGCCCGTCGAGTCGCGCCTCGGGCGCACCAGCGTCGCAGGACATCGCATCCGACCGGATGGGAAGGAACTGCGCTGGCGCCAGATCGGTGTCCTCGATCTCATCGACGATCCGCAGCTGCCGTACTTCATCGAGTGGCAGGACGAGGAATGCCACCCCGCATGCGACGGCGGGCCGGTGGAGCTGACGTCGATCGAATTGTGTGGCGACCCGGTAACGCTGAGCGGGTGGCTCGCAACGCCGGATACCCCGGCCCAGATCGCCTGGGTCGAAAGCGACGACCCCGGGATCGTCGCCTGCGGATTCCGGACTCCTCGGGGTTTCGTACGCATCGATTGACCCCATGGCGCTAGGGTCCGGGCATGGCTGACCCAGGTGCACAACCCCCTGCGACCACGGCACCGATCCAGACTTCGACGGAGAAGTCTCCAGCAGTTCCGTTGCCCCCGGTCACGGTGCCCGAGACCCTCAAGGTCTGGGCGGGCATGACATGGCGAATCTTGGTCATCCTGGCCGGCTTCGGGGTGCTCATCTTCCTGATGGATCAGATCTCCATCGTCCTCATCGCCCTCTTCCTCGCGGCGTTCTTCACCGCGCTGGCGTCGCCGATCATGAACTTCCTGGAGCGCAAGGCCAAGTTGCACAAGGCCGTGGCGATGATCCTCTCGGTCATCCTCATCGGCATCGCCGTCGTCCTTGTGCTTTTCATCGTGGTTCGCTCGATCGTGAGCGAAGCACCTCAGCTCAGCCAGTCGATCCAGGACTCGATGTCGGAACTCCAGAAGTGGACCTCGGGACCACCGCTGAATCTCTCATCTGACGATTTCAACGGCTACGTCACCGAAGCGGAGAACTGGGGCAAGAGCTTCGCTTCGGACATCGGGTCCTCGGCTCTCGGATCGGTTGGCGACCTCGTGCTCGGTGGCTCCGTGTTCATCTTCGGAGTCATCTTCTTCATGCTGTCCCGCGCCTCCATTTGGGCCTGGGTCATCAGCTGGATGCCGGTCCGCTCACGGCCCTACGTCAACACGTCCGGCCATCTCGCCTGGGACTCCCTCTCCGGGTACACGCGCGGCACCGTCGTGGTGGCGCTGTGCGACTCGATTCTGGTCTTCATCGGACTGCTCATCCTCCAGGTCCCGATGGCTCCAGCACTCGCAGCGATCGTCTTCTTCGGCGCCTTCATCCCCGTCATCGGCGCACCCATCGCGACGTTCTTCGCAGCCATCGTCGCCCTCGCGGAGCGCGGACCCATCATCGCCTTGCTCGTGGTGGCACTCACCGTTGTCGTCGGGTCCTTCGATGGGGACGTCATGCAGCCATTGGTCATGGGCAAGGCCGTGAGCCTCAATCCCCTGGCCATCATCATCCTCATCGCGATCGGCTCGATCGTGCTCGGCATCATCGGGGCCCTCGTGGCGGTGCCGATCGGCGCTTCGATCTACCGGGTGCTCAAGTACCTCACGAACCGCGACCCCGATAATCCACTCCCGGGTCACCCTCCGCCCGAGGATCCGGACGTACCAGTTCCGGCCACTGCGGCGACGACGAACGGTGCCTCGAAAACCAGCGGAACGGCCGCTACCAGCGTGGCAGCGACTTCCCAGGGTTGAGGATCCCACGCGGGTCGAAGGCGTCCTTGAGGCGCCGGTGCAGATCCTGCGCAGGCTCATCCAGTTCCTCGGCCAATGCCTGCCGCTTGAGCAGTCCGATGCCGTGCTCGCCAGTGACGGTGCCGCCGTGTCGCAGTGCCACGGCCAGGATGTCGTCGAATGCCGCGAGTCCGCGCGCGGCGGCATCAGCGTCGCCTCGCGGGGTCACGATCGTCGGGTGCAGATTGCCGTCCCCGGCATGGCCGAAGGTTCCGATGAGCACATCCCAGCGGTCCGCGATCTCTTCGATCTCCGCCACGGCTGAAGCCAGCGCACTGCGCGGCACGGCCACGTCATCGAGTAGCCAGTCTCCCTTGGCCTCGAGTGCGGGAATCGCCATGCGCCTCGCCCCGAGCAACATCTCCGACTGCTCGGCGTCCTCGGACCTGTAGGCCTCGCTCGCCCCGGCACGCTCGCAGGCGCGCAGGATGATGTCGGCCTCGTCTGCCGCCGCCGCGCCAGGCAGGTCGGACTGGGCGATGAGAAGCGCCCCGGCCTCAACCGGTAGACCCGACGGGCGCCAGTCCTCCACGGCGCGCATCGTCGTGCGATCGAGGAGCTCGAGAAGGCTCGGCGTCGCTGTCGCCATGATCTCCGCCACAGCTCGACCGGCATCCGCGACGCCGTCGAAGAGTGCGACCGCGGTCGTGGCCTCCGGCGGTATCGGGCGCAGGCGCAGGCGCGCCATCGTCACGATGCCGAGAGTGCCCTCACTGCCCACGATGAGGCCTGCGAGGTCATATCCGGCGACACCCTTGACGGTGCGGCGTCCGACCCGGGTAATCCTGCCGTCGGCAAGCACCACCTCGAGGCCGAGGACCGCATCACGGGTGACGCCGTACTTCACGCAGCACAATCCACCCGCATTCGTATTGACATT
>JAULZJ010000148.1:0-2975 GCA_032117435.1 Candidatus Nanopelagicales bacterium
GGCGGACAGGCGCAGATCGAGGGCGACTTCACGGCACAGGAGGCGCAGGATCTCGCGAATGTCCTGAGCTACGGAGCGCTTCCCGTCACCCTCGAGGTCGTCGAGGTCACCAGCGTGTCCCCGACGATCGGTGGGGACCAGCTCAGGGCTGGCCTCATCGCGGGAGCTATTGGCTTCGTCCTCATCGTGATCTTCCTGCTCGTCTACTACCGCGTCATGGGCATCGTGGCGGTACTCAGCCTCGTCCTCGCCGGAGGCCTGACCTACCTGGGCTTCATCGCCCTCGGCAAGAGCATCGGATTCACCCTCACCCTCGCGGGGGTCGCGGGTGCAATCGTGTCGATCGGCCTGACGGCGGACTCCTTCATCATCTACTTCGAGCGCATCCGAGATGCACTCCGTGATGGCAAGACCATGCGCTCGGCCGCCGAAGTGGGCTGGGCAGCCACGCGCCGCACGATCCTCGCGGCCGACTTCGTCACGCTGCTCGCCGCGGTCGTGCTCTACATCGTGTCCGTGGGCAACGTCCGTGGCTTCGCCTTCACCCTGGGGCTGATCACGCTGATCGATCTGCTAGTGGCCTTCCTCTTCACCTACCCCGTCACGGTGCTGCTGTGCCGGGCCCCCTGGATGCAGCGCGGATCATGGCTCAGCGGACTGCGGGCCGGGAAGCGCGGCGATGGTGGAGACGATGCGCCAGCCCGGGATGACCACGAGACCGCGGAGGTGAAGTCCTGATGTCACGTCGAGCCTCTCTGGGTGACCGCCTCTACCGCGGGGAGTCCGGCATCGACTTCGTCGGTCGTCGGCGCACGTGGTTCATCGTCTCCGGTGTCCTCATCCTGATCTCCCTGGCAGCACTGGGCTTCCGTGGCCTCAACCTCGGCATCGAATTCCAGGGCGGTGCCGTTTTCTCCGTCCCCAATGCGACGTGCTCGGTGCCTGATGCGCGCGACGCGGCCTCCGGGACTGTCGGTGGCGATGTCATCGTCACCGAGACCGGTGCGGGGATCATCCGCGTGCAGACCCCGCCGGTCGATCCTGCGCAGAGCCTCGAGATCTCGCGCGTGCTGGCGGACACCTGTGGCGTGGCGGCTACTGACATCACGACCCAGGTGGTCGGCCCGACGTGGGGGGCCGAGATCACGTCGAAGGGCATCCAGGCACTCATTGTGTTCCTCGTCCTGGTCACGATCTTCCTAGCGATCTACTTCGAGTGGCGCTTCGCCGTGGCCGCACTGGTCGCCCTGGTGCACGACATCGTCTTGACTGTCGGCATCTACGCCATCAGTGGTCTCCAGGTCACGCCGGCGACGCTCATCGGCTTCCTCACGATCCTCGGCTACTCGCTATATGACACCGTCGTCGTCTTCGACAAGGTCAAGGAGGACGCGAAGGGCATCACCGCGCAATCGGTGATGAGCTATCCCGAAGCGGCCAATCGAGCGGTCAACCAGGTGCTGGTGCGCTCCATCAACACCTCGATCACGTCGTTGCTGCCGGTCCTCGCGATCATCGTGGTGGGCGCCGGCCTGCTCGGGGCCGGCACACTGCTGGACCTCGCGGTGGCCCTCGCAGTGGGTATGATCGCTGGTGTCTACTCCTCCATCTTCATCGCCACGCCGGTCGCCGTCGTGCTCAAGATGCGCCAGCCGGACATCAAGGCCCTCGACAATCGCGTCGCGGCCCGGCGCGGTGGCGCAGGTCGGCGGGCTGCGGAGTCGCAGGAGGCAGCGGCAGCCGCCGTGGGTGTCGCAGACGGTCCGACCCTCCCGGAGCGCCAGCAGCCGAAGCGCCAGCCGCGATCCAAGCGCGGCAAGAAGTAGCCAAGCGGCTCGATCCGTCCCCTGGCTCGTACACTGACCGACAGGGAGGTACGGGTGACGCAGGAGGCCATGCGCGAAGCGCCGGCAGATGCCGGAGCGAGTGGCCTGCGCTCTCGACTTGCCCGGCTCACCGGATCACGCGGTGGGCCCTCGGAGCTCGACCCCCTCATCCGCACCCTGCGCCAGTACCACCCCAAGTCGGATGTGCGGCTGTTGCAGCGGGCCTATGAGACCGCTGCCTACCTGCATCGAGACCAGAAGCGGCGATCGGGCGACCCCTACATCACCCATCCACTGGCGGTGGCCACCATCCTCGCCGATCTCGGCATGACGGCTCCGACCCTCTGCGCCGCACTCCTGCACGACACCGTCGAGGACACCGGGTACTCACTCGATGAACTGCGCGAGGATTTCGGCGACGAGGTCGCGGCCCTGGTCGACGGAGTGACGAAGTTGGACCGAGTGACCTACGGCGAGGCGTCTGCTGCCGAGACCGTGCGCAAGATGGTGGTCGCGATGGCGCGCGATATTCGCGTACTCGTCATCAAGCTTGCCGACCGCCTCCACAATATGCGCACCCTGTCGTTCATGCCTCCGGAGAAGCAGGAGAAGAAGGCGCGGGAGACCCTGGAGATCTACGCCCCTCTCGCTCACCGTCTGGGCATGAACACCATGAAGTGGGAGTTGGAGGACCTCGCCTTCGCCACCCTCTATCCCAAGGTCTTCGATGAGATCGAGCGGCTGGTGTCGCAGCGCGCACCCTCTCGGGATGAGTACCTCACGCGCGTCATCGATGAACTCGAGACGGATATCCGCGGGGCTCGAATTAAGGCTTCGGTGACAGGGCGGCCCAAGCATCTGTACTCCGTCTACCAGAAGATGGTCGTGCGCGGTCGTGAGTTTGCCGACATCTACGACCTGCTTGGCGTACGTATCCTCGTCGAGTCGATTCGGGATTGCTATGCCGTCCTCGGCATCGTGCACGCCCGGTGGAGTCCCGTGCCGGGGCGCTTCAAGGACTTCATCGCGATGCCGAAGTTCAACATGTACCAGTCCCTGCACACGACGGTCATCGGCCCAGGTGGCAAGCCCGTGGAATTGCAGATCCGCACCTGGGACATGCATCGCGCGGCGGAATTCGGCGTGGCC
>JAULZJ010000149.1:0-5818 GCA_032117435.1 Candidatus Nanopelagicales bacterium
GTGCGCGCCCAGGTCGACACCATGAAGGACTTCTGGTTCGACAAGGTCGAGGTGTCGATCTTCCTCTGCAACGAAAACTCCGAGACAGCGTCGTGTGCGGGTGGCAAGGTCACGGACGCCCAGAAGGAGCAGATCGAGGCGGACCTGCAGTCCCTCGAGCCTCTGGTCCAGGAGATCTACTTCGAGACGCAGCAGGAAGCCTTCGACCGCTTCATCGTGCAGTACCGCAACTCGCCCATCGTCGATAGCGTCACGGTCGACGCCTTGCCGGAATCATTCCGGGTCAAGCTGTCGGATCCCACCAAGTACGACATCGTCGCCTCAGCATTCGAGGGGCGCCCAGGCGTGGAGCAGGTCAACGATCAGCGTCAGTTCCTCGAGCGCTTCTTCCAGTTGCTGGGTGGATTGCAGGCAATCGCGCTCGTCATCGCTATCGCCATGCTCGTCGTAACCGTACTGCTCATCGTCAATACCATGCGCATCGCCGCCTTCAGCAGACGGCGAGAGACAGGCATCATGCGCCTCGTCGGTGCGTCCAACTTCTACATCCAGTTGCCGTTCCTGCTCGAGGCTGCCATCGCCGCAGCCATCGGCGCCACCCTGGCGACCGGTGGGCTCATGCTCGTCAAGGCCTTCGTCGTCGACCGCGTCCTCGCTCCGGCATTCCAATTCACGGCATTCGTGGGATGGGATGCAGTAGTGACCATCGTGCCCATCCTCTACATCACGGGTATCGCCCTCGCCTGCCTCGCTGCCTTCCTGACACTGCGCAAGTACCTCCGCGTCTAGTCATGGCAAAGGAGACGGGCCGCAAGCTCATCGCCCAGAACCGCAAGGCGCGACACGACTACCACGTCGACTCCACCATCGAGGCGGGCCTTGTTTTGACGGGCACTGAGGTGAAGTCCCTGCGTGCCGGACGGGCGACCCTCACCGATGGCTACGCCACGATCGACAATGGCGAGGTGTGGCTGCGGGGCGTGCACATCCCGGAGTACGACCTCGGCACGTGGACCAACCATGAGCCCAGGCGCGCGCGCAAGCTCCTGCTCCACCGCGAGGAGATCCGCAAGCTCCAGGCCAAGACCCAGGCGAAGGGCTTCACCCTCATCCCGCTCGCGCTCTACTTCAAGGATGGTCGCGCGAAGGTGGAGATCGCCCTGGCCACGGGACGCAAGCAGGGCGACAAGCGCCATGCGATTGCCGAGCGGGAGGCCAAGCGCGAGACTGAGCGCGCCATAGGCCGGCGATCGAAGGGCATGGAGTGATGAGCGAGGAATCGCGGTCGGATGCCGAGCGCATGCTCGACGATCTCTTCCCCTACCGGCGCGTCATGCAGACGTTCCGCCGCATCCCCGACCGCGGGGTCGATCGGAGTGCCGTCCTGACGGACATTGCCGGCATGGCCAAAGCCGAGGATGCTGTCGGCGACTCCGGTCGCGTGTCGGGGAGTCTCTATAGCGGCGACCATGACCACTACCACTTCCTCGCGGAGGTCTTCGAGCAGTTCGCCCACGCCAATGTCCTCCAGCGCGACATGTACCCGTCGGCGACGAAGTTCGAGGGCGAGATCATCGCGATGGTCGCGGAGCTGCTGAATGATCCCCAGCCCATCGGCGTCGTGACCTCGGGTGGCAGCGACAGCCTTGTGCACGCGCTGTATTCCTACCGCGAGCAGGCGCGCGACGAGCGGGGCATCCGCACGCCCAACATCGTCCTCCCCGTCACCGCGCATGTGGCGCTGCGCAAGGGTGCCCACTGGCTGGGCATCGAGGTGCGTGATGCGCCTCTCGCCGCCGACTACCGCGCTGACGTGGATGCCACGGCCGACCTCATGGACGACGACACGATTGCCATCGTGGGCAGCGCGGGCGACTATGCGCATGGCCTCATCGACCCGATCGCGGAGCTGGGTGCCCTCGCGCAGGAGCGGGGAGTGGGACTGCATGTCGATGGATGTCTCGGCGGCCTGCTGCTGCCCTGGGCCGAGGAGCTGGGGTACGACGTACCCCTCTGGGATTTCCGCGTCCCCGGCGTGACGAGTATCTCGGCGGACACCCACAAGTACGGGTACGCACTCAAGGGCACCTCCGTGCTGCTCTACCGAGACGCGATGCTTCGGTCCCGCCAGTGGTTCTCCGCCACGGAGTGGCCGGGTGGCCTCTATCTCTCGCCTGGACTGGCGGGATCGCGGAGCGGCGGGCTGATCGCCTCGACCTGGGCCGCGATGGTGACCACGGGTCGTGGAGGTTACCTCGACAAGGCGCGCGCCATTCTCTCCACCAACGACACGATCAAGTCCGGGATCCGTGCTGGGATCCCGGAGCTGCAGGTCATCGGCGATCCGGTGTTCATGACGTCGTTCATGTCCGCACCCGAGGCAGATATCGATGTCTACCTCGTCAACGATGCACTCAAGGCGCGCGGCTGGCGGATGAACTCCCTTCAGCTCCCTCCCGCGCTGCACTTCTGCGTCACCGGGCCCAACACGCAAGCAGGTGTGTCCGAGGACTTCCTCGGGGACCTGCGCGCGGCGGTCGACTACGCCGTCGAGCATCGCGGCGAGCCTGCTCAGAGCGGGGCGATGTACGGCTTCGGCGCGACGCCGCAGGGCCAGGAGACTCTTACGGTCGTGATGAACGGCGTCCTCGACGCCATGCACGTCGCAGCGCCGGATGCCTGAGATGAACCAGGCCCTGCGATGACCTGGGTCCTCGCGCTCGACCTGGGCAACGGCGGACCCAAGGTCGCGGCGGTCCACCCCGATGGCGCGATCCGCGCGGTGGCGCATCGCCCGGTCGACGTGCAGATCGGTGTCGACGGCGAGGCCACCCAGGATGCCGAGCAGTGGTGGACGGCGATCGGCGAGTGCGTGCGCGAGGTGACGGGAGCCGTGGATGGCGATGCCCGGGCGATCGCGATCACGGGGCAGTGGGGATCGACCGTGCCGGTCGACGACGCAGGCATCCCGGTGGGACCTGTGCTGCTGTGGGCCGACACGCGCGCGCGCAGGCACATGCGCGATGTGATCGGCGGTCCGGTGAGCGTGCAGGGCTTCGCCCCGCATCGGGTGATCCCGTGGGTCCGGGCAACCGGTGGTGCGCCGACGCCATCAGGTGCCGACCCGACGGGCCACTCGCTCCTGCTGCAGCGCGAGATGCCCGAGGTCTATGCGCGAGCGCGCTGGCTGCTCGAGCCGGTCGACTATCTCGGCATGCGCTTCACCGGCCGTGCGGCGGCGACTCCGGCATCGATGATCCTGTCCTGGCTCACCGACAACCGCATCGGCGCGCAGCCGCGCTACCTCCCCGAGCTGGTCCGCAAGGCACGGCGAGATCCGGATCGACTGCCACCGCTCCTGCCGATGGGCTCGATCCTGGGACCACTGCTGCCCGAGATCGCCGATTCGATGGGCCTGACTGCGGGCATCCCCGTGGCGTGCGGGCTGCCGGATCTGCACGCGGCAATCCTGGGCAGCGGCGCGATCGATCCCTATGCCACTCATATCGCGGTATCGACGACGTCGTGGATCAGTGCCAGGGTGCCCTTCAAGCGGACCGATGTCTTCCATTCCATCGCCACCGTGCCCGGATTCGATCCGCAGATGCCCGTCATCGCGGACAACCAGGAGATCGGCGGTGCGGCCCTGCGCTGGCTGCGCGAGCAGGTCTTCGACGATGACTACGCCGTGCTCACGGAGGAGGCTGCTGGCGCGCCGCCGGGCAGTGAGGGCGTGCTCTTCGCACCCTGGCTGAATGGAGAGCGCAGCCCGGTGGAGGACAAGGAGGTGCGCGGGGCCTTCGTCGGGCTGTCGCTGCGCACCGATCGGGCGACGATGATCCGGGCGGCACTCGAGGGAGTGGCGCTCAACTCACGCTGGCTCTTCGACGTCTACGAGAAGTTCTGCAAGCGGCGGATCGACTCGGTCCGCATCCTCGGTGGGGGAGCGCAGTCGGATCTGTGGTGCGCGATCTATGCCGGAGTGCTGGACCGGCCCGTCGAGCAGGTTGCGCAGCCGCGCGATGCCCAGATGGTCGGCGCCGCCCAGTGGGCACGCGTCTGCCTGGGCGAGCTGACCCTGGCCGAGGCCGTCGCGGGCGTGAAGGTCGCGAGGACATTCGATCCCGGGGACTGCGACGGGGCCGTCTATCAGGAGGCGTACGCCGAGTATCGCGGTCTCTACAAGCGACTGAAGGGGCTGAAGCGCCCCTAGGACGATCGAGTAATTGCCGAATATCCCTGAGGAGTGGGCGAGACTCGGATCTACGCTGGGACGATGACAGCCGTGGGGGAGGCAGCGAGCGCTCCGCAGCGCCTTGTGCTCGTCGTCGAGGACGAGGCGCTTACCCGCTCCCTCATCGTGGAGATGCTTGAGTCTGCGGGATTCGAGGTGCAGGCCTGCTCTTCGGCGGTGGAGGCCCTGCGCGAGTGTCGCTACGCCGATCCTGATGCTGTCATCACCGACATCGATCTCGGTCCGGGCCCTTCGGGCCTGGACCTCGTCGAGAATCTCGGACGCACGTACCCGCACATTGCAGTGCTTGTCCTGTCCAACTACCCGATCCTGCGGCAGCACCCGGTCAACACCCGCAAGCGCCTCGCCTATCTGGACAAGCGCGAGGTCGGGAGTTCGGCGACCGTGATCGACGCCCTCGAGGCCGTGCTTCGTGACGAGGTGGAGAAGCGACGCGTGGCCGACGATGCTGATGCCGCCGTGGCACGGCTCAGCCGCGCGCAGCTGGACGCGCTTCGGATGATGGCAGAGGGCCTGAGCAACGCTGAGATCGCGGCTCAGCGCGGGATCTCCAAGAGGGCGGCTGAGAGCCTCATCCAGCGGACCATCTCCACCCTCGGCATCTCGCCTGATGAGCGACTCAACCCCAGGGTGCAGGCGGTGCGCATCTACTTCCAGTACACGGGCGTCCCCCGATGAAGGGGGCTGCGCCGAAGTGGCTCCGCACGGTGGCGGGGCCCAACGGACTCACCCTCACCGGCTGGCTCATGCTCGGTGTCCCCGCAGTCCTTGGGGGCGCGGCGATGCTTGCGGGCAGTCTCGGCGAGAGTCTCCCCGAGTCCCTCGCGTGGGGTGTCGTCGCGTGGATCGCGCTGGGCGCCGTGTGGTGGATCGCACGGCTCACCTGGATGTCGGGTGGCTCGGCATCGCGTCGCCAGATCCTCATCCTGCCCACCTACCTCCTCGCTGGCGCTGTGCGAGCTGCCGTCATCGCCCTCAACAGTCCGACCTCTGATGCGCGCACGATCATCGCCGTGTCGATCCTCAACATCACCTTCCTCTCGATCGTGCTGTCCGTCGTCGTCGATCGGCTTCGCACTCTCGACCTGGCGGCTGGGCGTCTCGAGGACATCCGCGCTGGCCTCGTCGATGCCGGAGCGCGCGCAGCCCGGGAGGCAGCCCGCCTTCGGGCGTACGCGCGGGAGACGATCCTCGCGGGTGTCCGCCAGGCTCTGACCCAGGGCGACGACGCCGCGAGCATCGCCCGCGGACTGCGTGACGTGAGCGACCAGGTCGTACGTCCGATGAGCCACGAGATCGCGGAGTCGACGGAGCTACCCAAGAACCCGGCCTTCGTGCGCCCGCGAAGTGACATCGGGTCGGTCGCCCGGGCGATGCTGGATGCAGGCCCGATCAGACCTGTCGTGACGACCGCCGTCTACTGCGCATTCGCCCTCCCTGTCGCCTACTACATCCACGGCTGGCCGACCATGCTCCCTGTGCTGGGGTTCACCGCCCTATACGTCGTGGCCCTGCTCGGCCTCGCGCGACTCATCCCCTGGCACCGACTGCCGACGGTCAGCG
>JAULZJ010000150.1:0-4673 GCA_032117435.1 Candidatus Nanopelagicales bacterium
GATCGACCGGATCGCGCTCCTCGCCGAAGCCCGTGACGACAACGGCGCCCCACTCGCCCCTCGCGCCGATCCCGCGACCTGGTGGGGCATCGCGGCGCCGACGCCGGGTGTCGCGCCGGTGCGGCCCCTGGATCGGCCGGTGGCACTGTCTGGCTCCGGACTGTCGACCCTGCAGGAGTGCCCGTTGCGCTGGTTCCTGTCCCGCGTGGTGCGAGCCGAGGGACCGAGGGGCAAGGCGCTCGCGATCGGCAGCATCGTGCACGCGATGGCGGAGCATGCCGCCCGCGGGGACCTGCCCATCGATGGCGACGCCATGCTGGAGCACGTCGACCGCGTGTGGTCGGAGCTGGACTTCGATGCGCCGTGGGAGTCCGTCGCCGAGCGGGCAGAGGTCAGTGCCGCACTGCAGCGCCTGTGTGCCTACCTGCGTACCGCCGATCCCTCGGTCGCCGTGGAGCATGCCTTCACCGTGTCGATCCCCCTGGTCGACCTGCCCGAGGGCGAGGTCACCATCCGCGGTGCGATCGATCGCGTCGAGATCGATGCGCAGGGTCGCGTGCATCTCATCGACTTCAAGACCATGCGCCACCTGCCCAGCCAGCCGGCTGTGGAGGTGGATCCGCAACTGGGGATGTACCAACTCGCTGTCCAGCATGGCGCCCTCGGCGACCTGGTCCCCGAGCCTGACCTGGCCGGTGCCGCACTCGTCCAGCTGCGCGCCGACGACAAGCGCGCACCCGGCAATCCACGAGTGCAGGAGCAGCCCCCGTTGCGCGAGGACGACTCCTGGCTCGTCGACGGCATTGCCGCCGCGATTGGCCGGGTGCGCTCCGAGGACTTCCCCGCGATCGTGTCGTCGCAGTGCCGCACCTGTCCCTTCGTCGTCGCATGCCCCGCGCAGGCGGCGGGCCGGGAGGTGCTCGCATGAGCCCTGCACGCGCGGCGATCGAGTCGGTGCTCGGACACCCTCTGAGCGACGAGCAGTGGGCGGCGGTGAGCAGTCCCGCGGAGCCATCGGCCATCGTCGCCGGAGCCGGCTCCGGCAAGACGACGGTGATGTCGGCGCGCGTGCTCTGGCTGGCGATCGAGGGCCTCGCCATGCCGGACGAGATCCTCGGGCTCACCTTCACCACCACGGCGGCGGGGGAGTTGCTCAGCAGGACCCGCCGACTGCTTCTGCGCGCCGATCGACTCGGGCTGCTCCCCGATGGACTGGTCGACTCGGGAGCCGTGGAGCCGGCGATCTCGACCTACCACTCCTTCGCGAGCCGCCTGCTGCGCGATCACGGCGTACGCCTCGGCCTAGAGCCCGATGCCGAGGTGCTCGCTGACGGCGCACGCCAGGTGCTCGCGGCACGGGTGGTCCGCTCCACCTCACTGCCCCTGGCCGAGCTAGGTCGGTCTCCGGCATCGCTCGTCGAGTCGGTGCTGGCTTTCGACGATGCCCTAGCCGAGCTGGATCTCGAGCCGGAGCAGGCACTGGCCCACTCCCTCGACCTGGTGGCATGGCTCGAGTCGCTGCCCAAGCGCCAGGTGATCGGCGACGACATGCTCTGTGCAGCCCGTCTGCGCGCAGCGCTGTGCGGACTGGTCGATGAATTCCGCGAGGCGAAGCTCACGGAGCACGTCGTCGACTTCGCCGACCAGGTGCGCCTGGCCCTTCGCATCGTGCGTACGTCGCCCGAGGTGCGCACCGAACTCCGAATGCGCTATCGCTTCGTCCTGCTCGACGAGTACCAGGACACCTCGGCCGCCCAGCGACTGCTGCTGCAGTGCATCTTCGCCGACGGGCATCCCGTCACCGCCGTAGGCGATCCCTGCCAGGCCATCTACGAGTGGCGTGGTGCAAGTGTCGCCAATATCGACCACTTCCCTCAGCACTTTCCGCGGGCAGGCGATGCAGGCCCCGCCCCGCGTTACCCCCTCGTGGACAATCGCCGCTCGGCACCCCGGATCCTCGCGCTCGCCAACGACATCGCCGCGCCATTGCGGGACGTCCACCCGGGAGTGGAGCCGCTGCGCAGCGGCGTGACCGATCGCGGGCCGGGCGAGGTCGTCGTCGCCCTGCACGCCACCCACGACGGCGAGATCGACTGGGTAGCCGACCGTGTCACGGACCTGCAGGCGCGTCACGGATCCTGGGAGGGGATCGCTGTCCTGGCCCGGACCGCCGCGACGCTCGTCGATGTCGAGGCCGCCCTGCGCAGCCGCGGTATCCCGACGCGACTTGTCGGCGCCGCTGGCCTGCTGCAGGTGCCTGTCGTGGCCGAGCTGCGAGCGATGCTCGAGGTGCTCGACGATCCCGCCTCCGATGCGTCCCTGGTGCGGCTGCTGAGCGGTCCCCGGTGGCGGATCGGGCCGCGTGATCTTGCCGCTCTCGGCGCCCTGTCGTCGTCTCCTCGGATGCCCTCCGGGGAGCACGTCGATATCGACACGTCTCTGCGCCTGGCGGTGCTGGGCAGCGATCCGGTGGACCGGCCGAGCCTTGCCGAGACGATCGAGTCAGCCGTCGCGAGCGCCGTGGCCGGTGAGCCACCCGCCGACCTCTCGACGCCGGCCCTGCAGCGGCTGGCGCGCCTGGGCGAGGAAATCCGGCGCTTGCGACGGCACGTCGACGAGCCGTGCACCGATGTCATCGCGCGCGTGCTTCGCACCACGGGGCTCGGCGTCGAGGCGGCGATCGGGGACGCGGCCGCCGATAATGCGCGCGCCCTTGCGGACTTCCGTGAGCTGGCAGCCCGCATGACGCGTGGTGCTCCCTCGGGGCTGAGTGCATTCCTCGCCCGACTGCGCGAGGCAGAGCACTATGACGAGTCGCCGCACCGCGATGAGATCCCCACGGGTGATGCCGTGGTGCTGATGACCGCGCATCGCGCCAAGGGACTGGAGTTCCCCCACGTGGTCGTGCCGGGAATGTGCGCCACCGTGTTCCCGAGCGGTCGCGGCCGCGGTCGCTGGCCCAAGAGCGCAGCCGTCGTGCCCTGGCAACTCCACCCGGACGCTCCGCCCCACCTCGCCGCCTTCCCGGAACGCGGCTCGGCGCCCTCGGCCAAGGCGCACGATGAATTCGTCACGCGCAGCGCTGATGCGGAGTTGCTCGAGGAGCGACGCCTTGCCTACGTCGCCCTCACCCGAGCCGAGCGCACCCTCACGGTGAGTGGTCACTGGTGGGGACCCGCCCAGGTGCGCCCGCGCGGCCCGGGGCCCTTCCTCGAGGAGATCCGCGCCTGGTGCGATGAGCACGGTGGCCATGTGGCGGTCTGGTCGCCTGAGCCGCCCGATGGCGCGGTCAATCCGGCGATCGAGGATCGCGCCACCGCCTGGCCTCCCGCAGCCGACCCAACTCTCACGGCCCTCGTCACGGACGTGGCAATGGCGGTCGACGCAGCGCGACAGTGCGACGATGCGGCCGTCGCCCTCGACGATGACGTCGAGCGCGCGATCGTGGAGTCATGGGACGACGACATCGCGGCGCTCCTCGGAGAAGCCCGACGCCTGCGCGCTCCCCTCGTCGTGCGCGTGCCGGACGACCTCTCGGCGACCGCGGTCATCCGCCTCGCCCAAGATCCCGAGGCCTTCGCTGTCGACCTGGCTCGTCCCATGCCCCGCCGGCCGCACCCGGCCGCGCGTCTCGGCACCGACCTGCATGCCTGGATCGAGGGCCAGTACGCCGTCCAGACGCTCTTTGACCTCGAGGAGTTGGATGCGGCCGATGACCTCGACACGGATCTGCAGCTGGCGGAGCTGCGCGAGGCCTTCCTGCGCACCCCGTATGCCGCCCGCGCGCCCATTGCCGTGGAGGAGCCCTTCGCGCTGTCCATCGGCGGACGTGTCGTCCGCGGTCGCATTGACGCCGTCTTCGCCAGTGCCGACGGCTCAGTCGAGGTCGTCGACTGGAAGTCGGGTGGTCGGGGAGGCCTGAGCGACCTGCAGCTCGCGATCTACCGCCTCGCGTGGGCCGAGATGTCCGGTCTGCCGCTGGAGCGGATCGGGGCGGCCTTCGTCCTCGTGCGCACGGGTGAGGTCGTCGCTCCGACTCGACTGCTCGACCGCGCTGCCGTGGAGCAGGTGCTGAGCGGTACGTACGTCACCAGTACGTAGCTCAGCGGTCAGTGACCTCGCGGCGTGCCTCGGGGTCGGCGGTCGTCTCCTCCGGCGCGATGGCGCGCACACCCGCGAGCTTGCGCATCCATCGACGGCAGGGCTCCTCGACGATGCGCCACATCAGCCACGCGATGACGAATGCGCCGGCGATGGCGAGGACCACGGACAGCGCGTAGAGCGGCCCGGATTCCAGGCCTATGGCGTTCATGCCCGCCCGCCAGACGCCGAACCAGACGAGGTGTGTCATGTAGAGCGAGTAGGACACCACGCCACCCAGGATCAGGGTGTCGGTGCCGAGCCAGCGGGCCTGGCCCCTCCGTGAGAGGGCTAGCGCGCCGATCCACACGACGAGTGGCGGCACGAGCCAGAGGTGGAAGTAGGGCGGCAGGGGCTCCGCGTCGGGATCGCTCAGCGTGATGGGCGACTGTGCCGCCGTCCAGTTGCCGAGGAAGAAGGCACCGGCCACGACGAGCAGGGGCATCAGGATCGAGATGACCGTGGCGCTGCGCTCGACGCGCGCGCTCGGATCGGTGGCACCGGTCGGGATGAATCGCAGGACGATGAGATAG
>JAULZJ010000151.1:0-4642 GCA_032117435.1 Candidatus Nanopelagicales bacterium
CTCCACGCCGCCCTCGACGATGATCGGGCCGGACAGTCCATTCCACACGCTCTCATTGGTGTAGCCATGGACATGTGGGTGGTACCAGAAGAGCCCCCGCGGGTGAGTGCGCGGCAAAGTCAGTCGACTGCGGATCGCGGCGCCCGGCTGCGCCTCTACGAAGACATTGTCCGCATCGCCTGACGGGTCCACCCACCAGCCGTGGAAGTGCGTGTTGATCGGCACGGACACCCGATTGCGGACGGTGAGATCGACGCGATCGCCCGGAGACACTCTCAGACATGGCCCGACGAAGGAACCGTCGTAGGTCCACAGACCGGCCGTCCGGGTGCCATCGATAGGGGCCGAGCCCGCAGCCGCAGCGAAGGCCGCCCGCAGCACTCCGTTGCGCGACCGCAGGACGGGGATCTGGGGCAGCGAGTCGCGCGTGCCCGCGTGGGCGATCGACGAGCCGAGAAGGGCACCGCCGCCAGCGAGCACGGCAGATGCGATGGCCTGGCGCCGGGTCAGATCCGTCATGCGGCCCAGGCTACGGCGCTGGACGCTCTGGCTTCAGGGCATCCGCGAGGTGGGCGATCTGGCCGGTGAGTTCGCTGGGCAGCACCCACACCTTGTTGGCCGACCCCTGGGCTATCGCCGGGAGTGTCTGGAGGTACTGGTAGGCGAGCACGTGGCTGTCGGGCTTGGCCTGGTGGATTGCCTCGACGACCTTGACGATCGCCTCCGACTCGCCCTGCGCGCGCAGCACAGCAGCCGCAGCGTCACCTTCCGCGCGCAGCACGGCAGCCGTCTTCTCGCCTTCGGCGGTGAGGATCGCCGACTGCTTCTCGCCTTCGGCGGTGAGGATGGCGGCGCGCTTGTCGCGCTCGGCGCGCATCTGCTTCTCCATCGACTCCTGGACGCTGCGCGGTGGGTCGATCGCCTTGATTTCCACGCGGTTGACGCGGATCCCCCACTTGCCCGTGGCCTCGTCCAGCACTCCGCGCAACTGTGCGTTGATGCTGTCCCGCGAGGTGAGGGTCTCCTCGAGGTCCATGGAGCCGATGACATTGCGCAGGGTGGTCACCGTGAGCTGCTCGATGCCCATGAGATAGCTGGCGATCTCATACGTCGCAGCCTTCGGATCGGTCACCTGGAAGTAGATGACCGAGTCGATGCTCACCACGAGATTGTCCTCGGTGATGACCGGCTGCGGTGGGAAGGAGACCACCTGCTCGCGCAGGTCCACCCGCGAGCGCACCTTATCGACGACAGGGATGACGAAGGCAAGTCCCGCGTTGAGCGTGCGGTGGTATCGGCCGAGGCGCTCGACGATCCGCGCATGTGCCTGAGGGACGATCTTGACTGTCGATCCCACCAACGCGATAGCGATGGCAGCGATGACGATCGCGACGATCAATGCTTCCATGACCCCTCCCGACTACCCGGCAACCAGGGCGGTCGCCCCGTCGATTTCGAGCACCTGCACGCGCTGACCCACGACGAAGACGCTGTCACCGTCGTAAGCACGCGCCGACCACACTTCGCCAGCAAGCTTGATGCGACCGTCCGCGCCATCCACGACCTCGAGGACGACAGCCTCCGTGCCCACAAGCGCCGCGACACCGGTGCGGACGGCTCGTGGTGTCCGCATGTGACGACGAGCAATGGGCCTTACGACGCCCAGGAGCGCCACCGACACCAGAGCGAAGACTCCCACGGACACGGCCGGCGGGGCGCCCAATGCCGACGAGATGCCACCTGCGGTGGCTCCCCCGGCGATCATCAGCAGGATCAGGGTGCCGCCGGTGACCACGTCAGCGACGGCAAGGACCCCCGCCGCGACGATCCACCACACCCACGTGTCCATGAATCCACGTTACGTCGATATGGCCCCAATGGCGAGTCCGCGACCGTCCCGCGACGAAATCAGGACTTGGCGACAGGCGAATCGATGAGTTGGCCCGTGACGTCATCGATCGTCGACTTATCGCCGACGATCGGGGACATGGGGATGCGCACAGGAGCTGACGCCAGTTCCATGAGCTGGCGCATGTTGACCTGACGCAAGCGCTGATCGCCGTAGGTCCGCCACGCATAGGTCAGCTCGTGGGCATCGCGCACCACGGTCATCTGGGTGAAGTCGCTGGTGTCTCCGACCTTGGCGGAGCCCATCGGGATGTCGAAGGCGTTGAGCAGGTGGAAGAGTTCCTGGACCCCGTCGATCGTCGTGGCCGGCGTCGGGTGATTGGCCCCGAAGAATGCGGCCCGGACGAAGCGGCTCGGCGGGGAGTAGTCGCCTGGAAGTCCGAGACCGCCACTGCCCATGCCCGTCGCCGTCACAGTCGTGCCGAAGACGGTGCTCTGCTGGACGGTCTCCGGCGAGATGTTCATGTACTGCGTGAGGTTGAGCAGGTGGAAGGGCAGGTCCGGTGAGTTGGTGAACGCGCCCGTGGGGTTCTCGGTGACCTGCAGCGAGCCGGCATGGGTCGGCTCCACGGCAACATGCCGGCCCTCGGCGTCGATGAGCTGGAAGTGAAGCGGCGGGGCTGCGGGTCCCCAGCCATTGACCGGGACATCCACGACCGTGATCTCCGCAATCGCTGCGAGCGCCTCATCGATCGTGGCGCACGTGGTCAGGATGTAGTGGGTGACATCGGTGGCATTAAGCGACTGCGCGGCATCGACCGTGGCGGGGTCGGCGTACGCCGCCTGGCCGGCGAAGTAGAAGGCTCCCGCCATGAGACCGGCATCATTGACACCGTCCATGATGGACATCGCCCCGAATGTCGCCGTGCCGAGGACGGCATGCGTCGTGGTCCATGCCTTGCCCGCGCCCTTGGGGAGCACTGAGGCCGCCTGGGTCCCTACGGGAAGGAAGAGCACGTCGTACTCGAGGAGCAGACCGAACTCCGCCGTGCGACCCGCCACCACGCCGCCAGCGCACTCCAGCTTGATTCCCGTGCACATAGTCTCTCCCCACTCCGGTGCTCGGAGGCTATCGGGACAGCACCGAACGGGCGAGCAGCCTGAGGGCTTGCCCTCGGTGGCTGATCGCGTCCTTCTCGGCAGGGCGCAGCTCCGCGGTCGTGAGCGCGTAGCCGAGGGGCCGGAAGATCGGGTCGTACCCGAAGCCGTGGGCGCCATGTGGCTCATGCGCCAGATCGCCCTCGAGGACACCTTCGACCACGTGCTCCTGGCCGTCCGGAGTGACCCACGCCGCAGCGCACACGAATTGCGCACCGCGGCGCGCATCGGGCACCTCGGACATCTGGGCGAGGACCAGTGCGAGATTGCCGGCGTCATCACCGTGGCGCCCCGACCATCGGGCCGAGAGCACGCCGGGCATCCCATGCAGGGCATCCACGCACAATCCGGAGTCGTCGGCGATCGCGGGGAGGCCGGTAGTCGCGGCTGCTGAGCGCGCCTTGAGCAGGGCGTTGCCGGCGAAGGTCGTCTCGGTCTCCGCCACGTCCGGCGCATCGACAGGAAGGGCGATCAGGTCGATGTCCACGCCCTCGGCGCGCAGGATCCGCGTCACCTCCTCGACCTTGTGGTCGTTGCGGGTGGCGAGGACTGCCCGAATGGTCACGATGAAAGCGCTGCGCGCTGCAGCAGGGTGAGCTCTGCGCACCCAGCTGCCGCGAGATCCAGTAGCTGGTCGAGGAGTCGACGATCGAAGGGGTCGCCTTCCGCGGTGCCCTGGACCTCGACATAGTTGCCGCTACCCGTCATCACGACATTCATGTCGGTCTCGGCGCGAACATCATCGTCGTAGTGCAGGTCGAGGCGAGGCTCCCCGTCGATGATGCCCACGCTCACCGCAGCGACCGAGTCGGTGAGCGGATCACCCTTGACGTGGCCCTGCCCGCGAGCCCACGCGATGGCATCGGCCAGCGCGAGATAGGCACCCGTGATCGCGGCCGTGCGTGTGCCGCCGTCCGCCTGGAGCACATCGCAGTCGAGGACGATGGTGTTCTCGCCGAGGGCCTCCATGTCGATCACGGCCCGCAGGCTTCGCCCGATGAGGCGGGAGATCTCCTGGGTGCGCCCGCCGAGGCGACCTTTGACGGACTCACGATCGCTACGGGTATTGGTCGAGCGCGGCAGCATGGCGTACTCAGCCGTGACCCAGCCGCGGCCGGAGTCCTTGAGCCAGCGCGGCACCCCGGGCGTGAAGCTCGCAGCGCACAGCACGCGGGTGCGCCCGAAGCTCACGAGGGTGGAACCCTCCGCCTGATCGAGCCAGCCGCGCTGGAAGGTGACGGGGCGCAGCTGTGCCGAATTCCGGCCATCGGATCGCGTGGTCATGGGAGCCGACCCTAGGCCACGTCGACGACGAGCCCGCTCGCGGCCAGCATGATCTCGCCGTCGAAGGCGGGGTGGGCTTGCGCGAGTGTCACCTGCGGATCGTTCCATGCGACGAGATGGGTGAGGACGAGCACGCCGACGCCTGCCGACTGCGCGTGCTGCGCGGCCTGCCGAGCGGTGAGGTGGACGTCGGGCGCGGGCTGATCCTCGAGGCAACTGGCCTCGAAGAGGGCGATATCCGCATCGCGCGCGAGAGCGATCAGGGCATCGCACTCCCCGGTGTCACCGGAGTAGGCAATCGCGCGGCCGCCAGCTGCGACACGGATGCCGAAAGCCTCACCAGGATGATTGA
>JAULZJ010000152.1:0-352 GCA_032117435.1 Candidatus Nanopelagicales bacterium
CGAGCGCCTCACCGAGGCGGGTCGCTCGGTTGACCTCGCACACACGGGCCTCAAGGCGCTGTCGAGCCTGCGCATGGAGAAGGCCTACCGAGACTACGGACATGACATCGACAACACCGATTCGGTACTCGAAGTGGGCCTCGGCTTCGCCGTCGCCATGGACAAGGACTTCATCGGCCGTGATGCCGTCGCTCGGCTCAAGGAATCCGGTCCGCTGATGCGGCGGCTGGCGCAGGTGCGAATCCTGGATCCCGAGCCGCTGATGTTCCACGGCGAGGTCGTCTATCGCGATGGCGTGCCGGTCGGCTACGTCCGCGCGGCGAGCTACGGCCATACGCTCGGTGGCGCCGTA
>JAULZJ010000152.1:362-2779 GCA_032117435.1 Candidatus Nanopelagicales bacterium
GGCCATGATCGAGACCGGAGATCCCGTGACGCCGGACGTGATCAATTCCGGCACGTGGGAGATCGACGTCGCCGGAGCTCGCTACCCCGCCGTCGCGTCACTGCGGCCGATGTACGACCCCGACAACGCGAGGATCCGCGCCTAGCCGCACGACCGGTCAGATCGAGCCCATCCAGAAGTCCTGCCACCGGACGAAGATGAGTCCGAGGACGGCGACGTACCACGCGGCAAGGATGAGACCCCTCAGCCCGACGATCGCGGAGACGGCGCTCCCCCAGGATGCGGGTGTCGCCAGCCGTCCGGAGAGAAGATTCGCTGAGGTCACCCAGACGAAGATCGGTGCCGTGACGGTCCACACGACCATGCACCAGGGGCACAGCGCGCCGATCGAATACAGGCTCTGCCACACCAGCCACTGCACGAAGGCGAAGCCGAGCAGAGCGCCGGCGTTGAGACCGAGCCACACCCAACGCGGCAGCACGACCTTGCCGGCCAGCAGCACGCCGAGTGTGATGACGACGCTGAAGCCGGCCAGACCCATGACCGGGTTGGGGAAGCCGAAGACCTCTGCCTGCGGAGTGATGATCACCGAGCCGCACGACAGGACGGGATTGAGGTCACACGCGGGCACATACGCCGAATCGGCGAGGACACGGACCTTCTCGAGCGTGAGTTCGAACGCCGCGATCAGGCCGAGCACGCCACCCACGATGAGGACCCATGCGGTGGTGCGATCGAGCCTCCGCACGCGCTCGGCACGCCACTCATCGAGTGGGTCGACGTCGACGGACGGCTCTCGGGTGGCGCTGGACATGGGCTAACGGTACGGCGACGAGCTCGGCGGGGCGCGTCGGCGGGTCAGTTGGCCGTCGGGATCGCGTCGCCCGGGATGGCGTAAACGATGCTCGTCGTCTTGGCCCTCGAGCCAGGCTCGATGACAGCGGCGTTGCCCTTGGCCACCCGGACCGTGATCGCGAGATTGACCGTCTCACTGCACCCGGGGTCATCACTGAGCGTGAGGTCGGGAATCCGGATGGACAGGACCGCATGGTGCTGCTGCCAGGTGATCGTGGTCGAGCCCGCTCCGGTGGATGACGTAGCCGTTGCGGTAGTGCACGGTGCGCCGGTCGTGGTCGCCACCTGGGTCAGCGTGGCGGCGAGAGTGACCTTGGCCGAGCCGTTGGCCTTGGTCGTCCCCGCAGCCTTGCACGATGTCGGGTAGGACTTCTCGATGCAGTTGGTGATCGACAGGAGGCTCCCGACGCGGATGGGGCCGCTCGCATCGGTCAGGTCGAACGACTGCCGGATCGTGTAGGCCGTGCCCGGCTTCACCACCTGGTCCTTGCCGGAGGCAGGCGCGCGTTCACTCTGTGCCCACGCCGGCAGCGCGGTGCTGATGTAGAGCAGCGAGTAGGTCTTGGGGTCCATCGTCTGCGTCACTATGCGCACGATGCCCTTGCCGGTCGGGGAGTTGCAGTTGCCGGGTTCGCACATCATCACGGTCGCCTGGCAGGTGTGATTGCCCGCGGCATCGGTGACGAACGTGAACGCCACAGGGATGGTGAAGGAAGGCCCCGCCGGCCAGACGTTGCGCCCTGCCTCAGCCGACGTCACACGGCCCGAGGGGCTCTTGCACGAGAGCGTGACGCCGAGGAAGAGCTCATTGGGCGACGATCCCTTCGCGTCGAGCACGACGAGCTCGGTCCCCACGAAGCGGGTCTCCCCCGCCTCCGCCTGGAAGGTCGCGGAGAAGAATCGGGTATGCCGCTTCTTGGCATTGAGCTTCGCCGTCGTCGGCGTGACATCGACAATCTCCCCACTCGATGTGCTCGGCACGACGGGCTGATCTGCGAGGGCCGCCGGCACAGGACCGACGAGGGGTGCGAGCAGCAGGGCAGCAGAGACGGCGGAGGTGAGCAGGGCGGCCATAGGAGCACCTTACGTCGCAGGTCAGCCTCAGTCGCGTCGGTAGGCTGACCCTGTGACCCAGCCAGCGGATGACGCACCGGCCGAGCCCATCGATGACCGACACCCCCTCCGCGTCCTTCTCGGCGGTCCCTGGGGTGCCATCGAGTCGATGGCTCCGACGGTCCTCTTCGTCCTCGCCTACTTCGCGTCAGGCAACAGCCTCGCCGTCGCCGTCGGCGTCGCTCTCGGCGTCGCCGTCCTCCTCGCCGCCTTCAAGGTCGCGCGCAGAGAGAAGCCCATCCGCGTCCTCACCGGGCTCCTCGGGGTGGCCATCGCGGCCCTCTTCGCGGCGTCCCAGGACGATCCCCTCGGCTTCTTCGAGGTCCGCGTGCTCGCCAACATCCTCAGCGCCCTGGCCTTCGCCGGATCCATCCTCATTCGTCGCCCCCTCATGGGCGTGATCATCGGTCCGATCATGGGCACCGGGATGCGCTGGCGCCAGGATCCCG
>JAULZJ010000153.1:0-19374 GCA_032117435.1 Candidatus Nanopelagicales bacterium
GCTCGGTCCGGCACGCGCGTGAACCCGGGGCGGACCCCAGGCACGAGGGACAAAGATACCCGACCCGGTCAGCATGACCAAATTGGGGTCTCCCCCTCAGGGATCATGGGGGTGCTGCACCTCGAACGTCCCGGTTAATGAGACTTACGGCCGCCCGGAAGTGTCAATAACCGGGACGCTCACTGGTCCCAGCGGCCCTAGTTGCCCGAGGCGGCGCCGGCCACGATCGCGATGAGGAAGATCGCCCCGAGGATCACCGCGATCGCGGCGTAGAGGCCGATGTTGATCCAGGACACGATCTTGGTAGCGGTGTTGAGGCCCTCTCCCCCGACCCTGCCCTGCGAGGCCGCGATCTCCTGATTGGACTTACTGGCCAGCACGAGGGCCACGATGGCGGGAACCACGGGGCAGATGACCCACGACAGGATCGACAGGATGAGGCCGACGACCGCCATGGTCGAGGTCGTCTGCGCCGGCGGATAGCCGTAAGGGGGGTACCCGGGCGCGGGGGCGTAGCCCGGAGCAGGGGGATAGCCCGGCGTCGCCGGAACGGGGGGATAGCCGGGAGGCGGGTAGGAGGCCTGGCCGGGGTACGGCGGAGGTGCCGCCTGACCCGGTGCTGGCTGCCCGGGTGCGGGCTGCCCGGGCACACCATGGGGAGGCCACACGGGGGGAGGCGGAGTCCCGGCTTCACTCGCGGCCTCCGGAGGTGCGCTCGGCGACTCCGGCTCGCGGGGCGCGTCGGGACCTGGTTGCTGATCGCTCATGACTCCACCCTAGGCCAGCGAAAGTCGACGTTGCTGGCCAACGCCGGGCACGCTTTGCGCACGTTGCGGGGACGTGGGAGCCCGAAACCTCCCCGCAACCCGCCCAAAACGCGGTGTTCGTCGAGGCAGTACCCATGAGGAAGGGGCGCCCACCTCGCGGTGGGCGCCAGTCGTGAGTGAACCCAGATCAGCGGCGCCTACCTCGCCGGGATGATCACCCTGTTGGATCGGACGCTGCCATCGGCGTTCTGGAAGTAGACCGTGACGCGCTTCGCGGTCTTGCGCGTCCACTCGAAGGTGCCGTCGGGATTGACGACCCGAGAGGAGCCCTGGCGGAACTCCGATTGACCGGGGAAGCGAAGCCACGCCACTGCGGTAGTCCCCACGAGACCCGTGGTCGTGCCACGAACCCGAATCGTGGGGCCGTCACCGACCCGCGAACCGCTGATAGTGATGGTGGCAGCTGGCGGATTGGGTCGCGGTATCACCGCTGCGGTGTCCGCCCACGGTCCCCATCCGCCACCGTTGAGCGCTCGAATCTGGAATGTGTAAGCGGTCCCGTTGCGCAGGCCCGTGATCCGACAGGTCGTCACCGCGACGGAAGTGAGACAGCCTGAGCTGCTGGGGGTCGATTGCACCTGGTAGTTCGTCACGGGGAACGACCCCTGAGACGTCGGGGCTTGCCAGGCGACGGTCACTTCGCCACTACCAGGCGTGGCCGCCGCAGCCGTGGGGGCGGTCGGTGGATCAGCCGGGATGGGCGCCGGCGGATTTGGATTCGGCGCCGAACCAACGGACACGGCCCAGTAGGCCTGCCCGCTTCCCGGATTATCCACCAGCACGGCAAACGCCGTCCGGGCCACCGGTTGGCTTTTCAGCCGAATCTCAAGAGTTTGGAAATGGGCGGGCGCAGTTGTGGTCAACACGATGGTGAACCCCTGGTCCGCGACGACGAAAGGTCCCGTCGCAGTGGCCGAAATAGCCGTGGAATCATCAACGATGGAACTCAGTACCGTGATTTTCGTGCAATTGGTCCAGACACCCGTGAAGCTCAGGACATCGCCTGGGTCTGCATTGATGTCTCCACCGTTGTAGTTCGCGGTGCATGTCACGCCCGGGACTGTGATGGTCGCCGCTGCCTGGGCGGTGGGTGCCACAAGCACCGGGGTGAGCAGCCCACCCATGAGTCCGACGGCCGCGAGCCCTGACAACCATGACCGGTTGACCCTCATATCTGACGCTTCCTCCATTAATCAGTGAACGTGGTCGCCCCCGAGACAAACTTCCGATCTGAAGGTAGGCGCATCCCATGGAGAGGCTCCGAAATGTGAGGGCAACCCCTAAGCGGACGAGGGATCTCCCTCCAGTTCGCCCATCGGGTGCGCGCACACATGCAGGAGGGGCGCGCACCGAAGTGCGCGCCCCTCGTGAGTGGACCTAGATCAGCGGTAGTTGCCGTAGTCGAACTCCTCCAGCGGGACGGCCGGTCCGGAGATGGCACCGAAGCCGCCGTAGTCGAAGTCGTCGTACCCGGAGAAGGTGGCGTACATCGCCGCCTTGGCCTCCTCCGTCGGCTCGACCTTGACATTGCGGTAGACGGGCATGCCGGTGCCGGCAGGGATGAGCTTGCCCAGGATGACGTTCTCCTTCAGGCCCAGCAGCGGATCGCTCTTGGCATGAATGGCCGCGTCGGTCAGCACGCGGGTCGTCTCTTGGAAGGAGGCCGCGGAGAGCCACGACTCCGTTGCCAGCGAAGCCTTCGTGATGCCCATGAGCTCCGGACGTCCCGCCGCGGGAGTGCCGCCCTCGGCGACCACGGCGCGGTTTCCGGCCTCGAAGAGCCCCCGCTCCACCAGTTCGCCGGTGAGGAATCCCGAATCGGCCGAGTCGATAATCGTGACGCGCTTGAGCATCTGTCGCACGATCGTCTCGATGTGCTTGTCGTGAATGGACACGCCCTGCGAGCGATACACATCCTGCACCTGCTCGACGAGGTGCAACTGCACCTGACGCTGGCCGAGGATGCGCAGCACCTGCTTGGGGTCGACGGCACCGACGGTCAACTGCTCTCCTACGGCGACATGGGCGCCGTCCTCCACGACAAGGCGCACGCGTCGCGGCACGGAGTAGGCGATCTCCTCGGAGCCGTCATCGGGAACGACGACTAGCTTGCGAGCCTTGTCGGTCTCCTCGATCCGGACGCGTCCGGCCACCTCGCTGATGGGGGCCACGCCCTTGGGGGTGCGTGCTTCAAAGAGCTCTACGACGCGGGGAAGGCCGTGGGTGATGTCCTCACCTGCGACACCACCGGTGTGGAAGGTGCGCATCGTGAGCTGGGTGCCCGGCTCACCGATGGATTGCGCCGCGATGATGCCGATGGCCTCGCCGACGTCGACGAGCTTGCCCGTGGCGAGGGAGTCCCCGTAGCACATGGCACACGTGCCGACCTTGCTCTCGCACGTGAGGACCGAGCGAACGCGGATCTCTCCCACTCCCGCCTCGGCGATGCGCGCCAGGGTCGGCATGTCCAGAACGGTGCCTGCGGGAACCACGACCGAGCCGCCTGCCTCGACATCGCGTGCGAGCACGCGGGATGCCACCGAGGTGTCGAGGTTGTCGACCAAGCGCATCCCTCCGTCACCCGGCTCCGCGATCGTGACCGGGAGACCGCGATCCGTGCCGCAGTCGACCTCGCGGATGATCACATCCTGGGACACGTCGACGAGTCGACGCGTGAGATAGCCGGAGTCGGCCGTCCGCAGAGCGGTGTCGGCGAGACCCTTGCGCGCGCCGTGCGTGGAGATGAAGTACTCCAGCACCGACAGGCCCTCACGGAAGTTGGACTTGATGGGACGCGGGATGATCTCGCCCTTGGGGTTGGCGACCAGGCCGCGCATGCCCGCGATCTGGCGCACCTGCATGAAGTTTCCACGCGCGCCCGAGTCCACCATCATGAAGACAGGGTTCTGGCGCGGGAAGTGGTCCTGCATGGCACGGGCGACTTCATCCGTGGCGCGGGTCCAGATCTCGATGAGTTCCTGGCGGCGCTCAGAGTCGGTGATGAGACCGCGCTCGTACTGCGCCTGCACCTTGCTGGCCCGCTCCTCGGCAGCAGCGAGCAACTCGGCCTTCTGCGGCGGAGTCACGACATCGTCGATCGAGATCGTGACGCCTGCCCGCGTTGCCCAGTGGAAGCCCAACTCCTTGAGGGCGTCGAGCGTGGCCGCGACATCCACCTTCGGGTAGCGATCGGCGAGCTGGTTGACCAGACCGCCAAGGGCCTTCTTGTCGACCTGGTAGTCGACGTAGGGGAAATCGGCCGGCAGAGCCTCATTGAAGATCGCCCGCCCGAGCGTGGTCTGCAAGACGAAGGGATCGCCCTGGCTCCAGCCCTCGGGAGCGACCCAACCCTCCGGCGGGACCACATCGGTGAGGCGCAGGCGGACGGGCTCCTGCAGTCCGAGCAGGCCGCGATCGAAGGCCATGACGGCCTCGGACAGCGAGGAGTACGCCGGGATCTCATCGCCGGCGGCCTCGCCCACCATGGTGAGGTTGTAGATGCCGAGGACCATGTCCTGGGTCGGCGTCGTGATCGGGCGGCCGTTCGCAGGCGAGAGGATGTTGTTGCTCGACAGCATCAGGATCCGAGCCTCCGCCTGCGCCTCTGCCGACAGCGGCAAGTGCACAGCCATCTGGTCACCATCGAAGTCGGCGTTGAATGCCGTACACACCAACGGGTGGATCTGGATGGCCTTGCCCTCGATCAGCTGCGGTTCGAATGCCTGGATGCCGAGGCGATGCAGTGTGGGTGCGCGATTGAGCAGCACGGGGTGCTCAGCGATGACCTCCTCGAGGACATCCCACACGACGGGACGCGAACGCTCGACCATGCGCTTGGCGCTCTTGATGTTCTGAGCATGGTTGAGGTCCACCAGACGCTTCATCACGAAAGGCTTGAAGAGTTCGAGTGCCATCTGCTTGGGCAGGCCGCACTGGTGGAGCTTCAGCTGGGGGCCGACCACGATGACCGAGCGGCCGGAGTAGTCGACGCGCTTGCCGAGGAGATTCTGGCGGAAGCGACCCTGCTTGCCCTTGAGCATGTCGGAGAGGGACTTCAGGGGACGGTTGCCCGGCCCGGTGACGGGACGACCACGACGGCCGTTGTCAAAGAGCGCATCGACCGCTTCCTGGAGCATGCGCTTCTCGTTGTTGACGATGATCTCGGGCGCCCCGAGGTCGAGGAGGCGCTTCAGGCGGTTGTTGCGGTTGATCACACGACGGTAGAGGTCGTTGAGATCACTTGTCGCGAAGCGACCGCCGTCCAACTGCACCATCGGGCGCAAGTCCGGGGGGATGACCGGAACGGCATCGAGCACCATGCCCAGCGGTGAGTTCGTGGTGTTGAGGAACGCGGATACCACCTTGAGGCGCTTGAGAGCGCGGGCCTTGCGCTGGCCCTTGCCCGTGGCGATCGTCTCGCGCAGCAGCTCGGCCTCGGCCTCGAGGTCGAAGGTCTGCAGGCGCTTCTGGATTGCTGCCGCACCCATGCCGCCGTCGAACCAGCGACCGTAGCGATCGCGCATTTCCCGGTAGAGGATCTCGTCGCCCTCGAGGTCCTGGACCTTGAGGGTGCGGAATCGATCGAAGACCTTGTCGAGTCGCTCGATCTCGTTGTCGGCACGGCGACGAACCGAGGCCATCTCGCGCTCGGCGGCCTCGCGCACCTTGCGCCGAACATCGGCCTTGGCGCCCTCCGCCTCGAGTTCGGCCAGATCGGCCTCGAGCTTCTTAGCGCGCGCGTCGATATCGGCGTCGCGCCGCTTGGCAATCTTGGACTTCTCCAGACCGAGGTCTGCCTCGAGGCTGGGGAGCGCCTCGTGGCGACCCTCCTCGTCGACGCTGGTGATCATGTAGGCGGCGAAGTAGATGACCTTCTCGAGGTCCTTCGGCGCGAGATCGAGGAGGTAGCCGAGGCGGCTCGGGACACCCTTGAAGTACCAGATGTGCGTGACCGGCGCAGCGAGCTCGATGTGGCCCATGCGCTCACGGCGGACCTTGGCGCGGGTAACTTCGACACCGCAACGCTCGCAGATGATGCCCTTGAAGCGCACGCGCTTGTACTTGCCGCAGTAGCACTCCCAGTCGCGAGTGGGACCGAAGATCTTCTCGCAGAAGAGCCCATCCTTCTCGGGCTTCAACGTGCGGTAGTTGATGGTCTCCGGCTTCTTTACCTCGCCGTGCGACCACGCGCGAACGTCGTCCGCGGTGGCGAGCCCAATGCGAAGCTCGTCGAAGAAGTTGACGTCAAGCACCCTGTCGTCCTTTGCCTCGTGGTTGTCGTGGTTGTCTGCGGGTGAGGTGACTAGACCTCTTCGACGCTGGCCGGCTCACGCCGGGACAGGTCGATGCCAAGCTCTTCTGCTGCACGGAAGACGTCTTCGTCCGAATCGCGCATCTCGATGGCGACACCGTCACCCGAGAGCACCTCGACATTGAGGCACAGCGACTGCATCTCCTTGACCAGGACCTTGAAGGACTCAGGGATGCCCGGCTCGGGGATGTTCTCGCCCTTGACGATGGCCTCGTAGACCTTCACGCGGCCCAGGACGTCATCGGACTTGATGGTGAGCAACTCCTGGAGGGCGTACGCCGCTCCGTATGCCTCGAGCGCCCACACCTCCATCTCGCCGAAGCGCTGGCCGCCGAACTGCGCCTTACCGCCCAGCGGCTGCTGGGTGATCATGGAGTAGGGGCCGGTCGAGCGAGCGTGGATCTTGTCGTCGACGAGATGAAGCAGCTTGAGGATGTAGATGTAGCCCACGGTGAAGCGCCCGGGGAAGGGCTCACCGGTGCGCCCGTCCAGCAGCTCTGCCTTGCCATCGGAGCTGACGAGCCGCTGGCCGTCGGCCGTCGGACGAGTGGACTCGAGCACGAGGGCTAGCTCGTCCTCGCGGGCTCCGTCGAACACGGGCGTCGCCACTCGCGTGCCTGGCGCCACCGATCGCACATCCTCGGGCAGCTTCGCCGTGCGCGGATCCGCGGGATCGGCCTCCCAACCTGCGTGAGCGACCCACCCGAGGTGCGTCTCGAGGATCTGTCCGATGTTCATGCGTCCCGGGACGCCGAGCGGGTTGAGCACCACATCGACGGGCGTGCCATCGGGGAGGAATGGCATGTCCTCGACGGGCAGGATCTTGGCGATGACGCCCTTGTTGCCGTGACGTCCAGCGAGCTTGTCGCCCTCGGTGATCTTGCGCTTCTGCGCGACGTACACGCGCACCAGGCGGTTGACGCCCGGGGGCAGCTCATCGCCTTCATCGCGATCGAAGACGCGCACGCCGATGACTTTGCCGGACTCGCCGTGGGGCACCTTGAGCGACGTGTCGCGCACCTCTCGAGCCTTCTCGCCGAAGATCGCGCGGAGCAGGCGCTCCTCGGGGGTGAGCTCGGTCTCGCCCTTGGGCGTCACCTTGCCGACCAGGATGTCCCCGGGGACGACATCGGCGCCGATGCGGATGATGCCGCGATCGTCGAGGTCGGCGAGGACTTCCTCGGAGACATTGGGCAGATCGCGCGTGATCTCCTCGGGCCCGAGCTTGGTGTCACGGGCATCGATCTCATGCTCGTCGATGTGAATCGAGCTCAGCACGTCGTCCTGCACGAGGCGCTGGCTGAGGATGATCGCGTCCTCGTAGTTGTGACCCTCCCACGGCATGAAGGCCACGAGGAGGTTCTTGCCGAGCGCCATCTCGCCGAGATCGGTCGACGGACCGTCGGCGATGACCTGGCCGGCAACGACGCGGTCGCCTTCATTGACGACAGGGCGCTGGTTGTAGCAGGTGCCCTGGTTCGAGCGGTGGAACTTCTGCACCCGGTAGGTCGTGTAGGTGCCGTCATCGTTGGACACCACGATGTGATCGGCGGAGACCTCGGTGACTCCACCCGCCTTCTCCGCGGTGATCATGTCGCCCGCGTCGTACGCAGCGTGGAATTCCATGCCTGTGCCGACGAGAGGAGCCTCGGCGCGGAGCAGGGGCACCGCCTGGCGCTGCATGTTGGAACCCATCAGAGCGCGGTTGGCATCGTCGTGCTCGAGGAAGGGGATCATCGCAGTGGCAACCGACCACAACTGGCGAGGGGAAACGTCCATGTAGTCGACCTCGACCGCTGGGACGTAGTCGACCTCGCCACCCTTGCGGCGGACGAGCACGCGGTCCTCGGTGAACTGGCCGTCGTCGGCGATGGCGGCATTGGCCTGCGCGATGACGTGGAGGTCCTCCTCGTCAGCGGTGAGGTAATCGACCTGATCCGTGACCTTGCCGTCGACAACCTTGCGGTACGGCGTCTCGACGAAACCGAATGCGTTGACCCGGCCGTAGGTCGCCAGCGACCCGATGAGGCCGATGTTGGGACCTTCGGGAGTCTCGATGGGGCACATGCGCCCGTAGTGCGAGGGGTGGACGTCGCGGACCTCGAAGCCCGCACGTTCGCGCGACAAGCCACCAGGGCCGAGTGCAGACAGGCGACGCTTGTGGGTCAGGCCCGCGAGCGGATTGGTCTGGTCCATGAACTGCGAGAGCTGGGACGTGCCGAAGAACTCCTTGATGGACGCCACCACGGGGCGGATGTTGATGAGGGTCTGCGGGGTGATCGCCTCGACATCCTGCGTGGTCATGCGCTCGCGAACGACGCGCTCCATGCGCGACAGGCCGGTGCGAATCTGGTTCTGGATCAGTTCGCCGACGGTGCGCAGGCGACGGTTGCCGAAGTGGTCGATGTCGTCCGTCTCGATCTGGATCTCACCTCGCGGCGCATCGGCGACCGTCTCACCGGCATGCAGGCCCACGAGGTACTCAATCGTGGCGGCGATGTCCTCCTTGCTGAGTACGCTCTGGCTCAGCGGCTCATCAAGACCGAGCTTCTTGTTGATCTTGTAGCGGCCGACCTTGGCGAGGTCGTAGCGCTTGGGGTTGAAGTAGAAGTTCTCCAGCAGAGCCTTGGCGTTCTCCAGCGTGGGGGGCTCGCCGGGACGGAGCTTGCGGTAGAGGTCGAGGAGGGCCTCGTCCTGAGTCTCGACGTGATCCTTCTCGAGCGTCTGCATGATCGACTCGTAGGCCCCGAAGCGCTCACGGATCTCCTCCGAGGTCCAGCCCAGGGCCTTGAGGAAGATGGTGACGGGCTGCTTGCGCTTGCGATCGACACGGACGCCGACGAGGTCCTTCTTGTCGACCTCGAACTCCAACCATGCACCGCGGCTTGGGATGATCTTCGCGACGAAGACATCCTTGTCACTGGTCTTGTCCGGGGTGCGCTCGAAGTAAACGCCGGGGGATCGCACGAGCTGGGACACCACGACACGCTCCGTGCCATTGATGATGAAGGTGCCCTTCTTGGTCATCAGCGGGAACTCGCCCATGAAGACCGTCTGCGACTTGATCTCGCCCGTCTCGTTGTTCATGAACTCCGCAGTGACGAAGAGCGGCGCGGAGTAGGTGAAGTCTTTCTCCATGCACTGCTCAGCGGTGTACTTGGGCGGCTCGAATCGGTGATCGCTGAAGGACAGCTGCATGGAGCCGGAGAAGTCCTCGATGGGGCTGATCTCGGCGAAGATCTCCTCGAGACCCGACGACGTCGGGACGTCCTTGCGGCCCCCGGCGATCGCCGCATCCACTCGGGCCCTCCAGGCGTCATTTCCCAGGAGCCAGTCGAAGCTGGCCGTCTGCAGCGCCAGCAGGTCCGGCACAGCCAGGGGCTCTCGGATCTTCGCGAAGGAGGGGCGGTGCAACTGGGGGGACAGATCGGTCGAGCGCGAGGCGGCCAAGAGGGGTCCTTCCACGTGTGCCGGGACGCGCGGCAGCGCCGGTGTCAAACCGGTCGGGAGCAGCGCAAAGCGGCAGCCTACCCTTTGGGCACGCCGCTGTCGACCCCGGGGGGTACCGTCACTAGCCCTCGAGTGCGCCCTGGCCGTCGGCGAAGACGGTCCCCGGGGCGACAGATCCCCCAGGGGCGGGCGCAATCCTCGGCTTGGCGTCGGAGAATCCCAACCCCGGAGGTATTGCGCGGGTAGATCGTGGCTCCCCGCGGCCCCGGAGTCAAGCGTCGAGGCCGGAACGTGACCAGGCAGCCTGCCAAGCTGGGGCGAATCGGACATGCACAAGGGGGCGCCGGGAATCCCCGGCGCCCCCTTGTGGGACGTAGGCGAACTACTTGACGGTGACCGTGGCGCCAGCGCCCTCGAGGGCAGCCTTGGCCTTCTCCGCGGTCTCCTTGTTGACCTTCTCCAGCACGGGCTTGGGCGCACCCTCGACCAGGTCCTTGGCCTCCTTGAGACCGAGGTTGGTGAGCGAACGCACCTCCTTAATGACGGGGATCTTGTTGTCGCCGCCGGCCTCGAGGATGACGTCGAACTCATCCTGATCGGCGCCGCCGGCAGCCGCCTCGCCGCCACCACCGGCTGCGGGAGCCGCGGCCGCAACGGCAACGGGGGCTGCAGCGGTGACCTCGAAGGTCTCCTCGAAGGCCTTCACGAACTCGGAGAGCTCGATGAGGGTCATCTCCTTGAACACGTCGAGCAGCTCATCTGTGCTCATCTTCGCCATGGTGGCGTCCTTTCGTTGGCCGGCCGAGGGCCGGGATTAGTGGGCCTCAGCCCTCGGTGGGGTTGGTGGACTCGGGTGATTCAGCGGCCGCCTCGTGGGCGGAATTGCCGTGGTGCAGCAACTCCTCGACCTTGTGAGCGACGCCTTCCACTGCATGCTCGACAGCCTCGGCCACGTTCTCGACGGCGTGCTCGACCGCGGCGACGGCCTCCTCGGCCACATGCTCGACCGCGGCCGCAGCCTCGGCGACCTTGGACGGTGCAGCACCGGCGCCGCCGATGATCGACGGGTCGGCCTCTGCCTTGGCACGCAGGGCATCGACGGTGCGCGCAGCCTGCGAGAGCGGGGCTGCGAAGAGCGAGACTGCCTGCGACATAGACGCCTTCATGGCGCCGGCGAGCTTGGCGAGGAGCACCTCGCGCGACTCGAGGTCAGCGAGCTTCCTGATCTCGGTGGCATCGAGGATGCGCCCGTCCATATAGCCGGCCTTCAGCACCAGGAGCGGGTTGTCCTTGGCGAAGTTCTTGAGACTCTTGGCTCCCTCGACCGGGTCGCCCTTGATGAAGGCGATCGCACTCGGTCCGGAGAGCAGGGCGTCGAAGCCCTCAACACCGGCCTCGCGCGCGGCGATCTTGGTGAGGGTGTTCTTCACGACCGCATAGTTGGCGACACCCTTGAGCGACCTGCGCAACTGGCTGATTTGGGAAACGGTCAGTCCGCGGTACTCCGTGAGAACGGCGGCGCTCGATGTGCGGAACTCCTCAGTGAGCTCCGCGACAGTGGCGGCCTTGTCTTCGCGAGCCATGAAATCTCCTGCTCCTGCTCGTCGGCCCCGGGGGGCCAGGCGACCCGAGGGTCACACGCGCAGGCAGTTCCGCCGTGATCGGCGATGCGGCCTGCGCTGGCGACCCGTGGGTCCTTCGTCGACTCGGGGGTTGGGGCTTGCGCCCCGGGCCCCGCGTCGAAACCGGCGGTCTTCGGTCAGGTGCGAGGCTACGGGGCCGGGGCGCTCGGCGTCAAAACGGCTGTCACCGAACCTCCGTTGCCCGCACCAGTTTGAGCTACTCGGCGCCGTCCGTGGCGCCCGCCGACGTGGCCTGGGGGTCCACGGGAATGCCGGGGCCCATCGTGGCCGAGATCGTGACCTTCTTGACGTAGCGCCCCTTGGCCGCCGAGGGCTTGGCGCGCAGGATCTCGTCGAGGGCGGCAAGGTAATTGTCAGTGAGCTGATCCTCGCTGAAGGAGGCCCTTCCCACGGGGAAGTGCAAGTTGGAATTCTTGTCGACCCGGAACTCGATCTTGCCGCCCTTGATGTCCTCAACGGCCTTGGCGACATCCATCGTCACCGTGCCGGTCTTGGGATTGGGCATGAGACCACGCGGACCGAGTACCTTGCCGAGGCGGCCGACCTTGCCCATCAAATCGGGGGTCGACACAGCGGCATCGAAGTCCGTCCAGCCGCCGGCGACGCGTTCGATGAGCTCGTCACTGCCGACCTCATCGGCACCCGCGGCCCGAGCCTCCTCGGCCTTTTCGCCAGCGGCGAAGACGATCACGCGAGCCGTCTTGCCGGTGCCGTGGGGGAGGTTGACAGTGCCACGGACCATCTGGTCCGCCTTGCGGGGGTCGACGCCCAGGCGCATCGAGACCTCGATGGCGGGATCGAACTTCGTCTTGGCCGTCTGCTTGGCGATGGCCATTGCCGCCTGCGGTGCGTAGAGGCGGTCGGCATCGATGAGCTCCATGGCCTGGCGATATGCCTTGCTGCGCTTCATTGCTGCTCCTATCGTGATGGAGTTTGTGGTCGGCGGACCGCGCTGGGCCCTCCCACACCCGCCGCGGCGCGGCGGGAATCCTTGAGTCCTTACTCGCTGACGGTGACGCCCATCTGCCGGGCGGTGCCCTCGATGATCTTCATCGCGGCATCGATGTCGTTGGCGTTCAGGTCGGGCATCTTCGTCTCGGCGATCTCACGCACCTGGGCGCGAGTGATGGAGCCCGCGACCTTCGGCGGGGCGCCGGAGCCCTTGTCGAGCCCAGCTGCCTTGAGGATGAGCTTGGCCGCAGGCGGAGTCTTCAGGGTGAAGTCGAACGAGCGGTCCTCGTAGACCGTGATCTCGACCGGGATGACCTGGCCGCGCTGGTTCTCCGTGGCGGCGTTGTAAGCCTTGCAGAAGTCCATGATGTTGACGCCGTGCTGGCCGAGGGCAGGACCCACTGGCGGCGCAGGGTTCGCCTGACCGGCTTGGATCTGCAACTTGATCATGCCGGCAATCTTCTTCTTGGGTGCCATGGTGGTGTCCTCGCTGATTAGTTCTTCTGGATCTGGCTGAAGGCCAGTTCGACGGGAGTCTCACGACCGAAGATCTCGACGAGGCCGGTGACCTTCTGCGCCTCGATGTTGATCTCGGAAACGGTGGCGTGCAGAGTCGCGAAGGGTCCATCCACGACGGTGACCGAGTCGCCGACAGAGAAGTCGACCACGCGGACCTCGGTGGGTGCAGCTCCCGGGGTGGCGCCGGCAGCAGCGGCGCCGGGCTTGCGCTCGGGGGTCGGCGCCAGGATCGCCACCACCTCGTCGAGGGACAGCGGTGATGGCTGATGGCCGTGGCCTACGAATCCGGTGACGCCGGGAGTGTGGCGCACCGCGCCCCACGACTCGTCCGTGAGATCCATGCGGACCAGGACGTATCCCGGGAACTTGGTACGCCGCACCAACTTGCGCTGCCCCTGCTTGATCTCCGTGACCTCCTCCATCGGTACCTCGACCTGGAAGATGTAGTCCTCCATGTTGAGAGACGTGATGCGGGTCTCGAGATTGGACTTCACGCGATTCTCGTAGCCGGCGTAGGAGTGGATGACAAACCAATCCCCGGCCGCCATGCGCATCTGCTCGCGGAATGCCTCGACCGGGTCTTCCTCGTCCTCGGCGGCTTCCGCCGCGGCCCCATCAGCCTCGTCTGCCGCGACTTCGGTGACCTCAGCGACGACAGCCTCAGCGACGACAGCCTCAGCGAGCGCGTCCTCGACGACAGCCTCGTCGACGACGGTCTCGACGACGACAACCTCGTCCGGGGTCGCCTCGGGCGCGCCCTCGGCCTGGAAGACGAGCGCCGGCGCCGGGGCGTCAGCGGACTCGGCGGTGGGGAAGTCGGTCACGGGTGTCAGGGCTCCTGCTGCTGGTGGCTCGTCCAAGGGCGGTGCTCATCCGAAGATGAAGAGCACCCCTCGGGTGAAGACGTAGTCGTAGGCGGCCACGATGGCCGCCATGGCGGCTACGAAGACGATGACGACGATGGTGTAGGTGACCAACTCCTTGCGGGTCGGCCAGATGACCTTGCGCAGCTCAGCGACCACCTGACGCAGGAAAAGCGCGAGCCGCCCGAAGAGGGACAGCCCGGCGTCGCCGCGCGTTTCGCTGCTCACGTGAGCCTTCCTATCGATCGAGGTGCGGTGTTGGTGCTGATGGTGCGCCGAGCAGGGCCGGAGGGACTCGAACCCCCAACCACCGGTTTTGGAGACCGGGACTCTACCAATTGAGCTACGGCCCTCAGGCGACAGTCGCTCCCGGCAAGCACCTGCGGGCAGGCGTAGGCTGGGTGGGATAGCCACCGGCTACGGGAGTCTACGTGGCTCAGTATCGAGCGGTCCAATCACCCTCCTCGGGGCGGCTCAGCCCCGAGGTCGGGCCAGCCCGAGACGGACGGCTCCGGCGTTCCGCCCGCCCATACGGGCTGCCAGGCGGACTGGTTGGATTCCCCCATGGCTTCACGAATTTCCCGGCGCCTCGCCGCTATCACCGAGTCAGCAACCCTGGCGGTCGATGCCAAGGCCAAGGCGCTCAAGGCTGCTGGCCGCCCCGTCATCGGCTTCGGAGCGGGCGAGCCGGACTTCCCCACGCCCGACTACATCGTCGACGCTGCCGTAGCCGCCTGCCGGGACCCGCGCTGGCATCGCTACACCCCGGCCGCAGGGATCCCCGAACTCCGCGAGGCCGTCGCGGCCAAGACCCTGCGTGACAGCGGGTACGCCGTCACGCCCAGCCAGGTGCTCATCACCAACGGTGGCAAGCAGGCGCTCTATAACGCCTTCGCGGCCCTCCTCGACCCCGGCGACGAGGCGATCCTTCCAGCGCCCTATTGGACGACGTACCCCGAGGCAATCAAGCTCGCGGGAGGCACGCCCGTCGTCGTCAACACCGACGAGGCCAGTGGCTATCGAGCCACGGTCGAGCAGCTCGAGTCCGCGCGTACTCCAAGCACCAAACTGCTCGTCTTCGTGTCCCCCTCGAATCCCACCGGCGCCGTATACACGCCTGAGCAGGTCGCCGCGATCGGTCGATGGGCGGCGGAGCACGGCATCTGGGTCGTCACCGACGAGATCTACGAGCACCTTGTCTACGGCGGCGCAGAGTTTGCCTCGATGCCGGTCCTCGTGCCCGAGATCGCCGACACCTGCGTCGTGGTCAACGGCGTGGCAAAGACGTATGCGATGACCGGATGGCGCGTGGGTTGGATGATCGGCCCCGATGACGTGATCAAGGCGGCCGGAAACTTGCAGTCGCACGCGACGTCCAATGTCGCCAATGTCTCGCAGGTGGCGGCCCTGGCCGCGGTGTCCGGGGATCTTGCGGCCGTGGAGCAGATGAAGGTGGCCTTCGATCGCCGCCGCCTCCTCATCGTCGATCTTCTGACGGCCATTCCCGGCGTCGAGTGCCCGACTCCCGAGGGCGCGTTCTACGTGTATCCCTCAGTGAAGGGCGTGCTCGGCAAGGAGATCAGAGGTCAGCGACCGGACTCCTCGGCCGACCTGGCGGGGCTCATCCTCGATGAGGCCGAGGTGGCCGCGGTGCCCGGTGAGGCCTTCGGCACGCCGGGCTATCTGCGACTGTCGTACGCCACGAGCGATGCCGACATCGTGGAGGGCGTGGGCCGCATCGCCGCGCTGCTGGGCGAAGCCCGCTGACCATTTGGACGCGCGCACAATGCGGCTGACCGGCAATTGTGCGGCTGCCGGGTAATTGTGTGGCTGAGATACCGGAAATCGACCTCTGAGCCGCGCAATCAACGCGATCGCCACGGATTTCGGGAATTCAAGTGAGCCAGACTCGCTGAATCTCCCGAGCAGGGTGCCCCGACGGATCGGTAGCTTCCTCGATCGACGGGCTCAGTCGAGTGAGCAACCGAGCAGCACGGGCTCGGGCACGAGATCGATCCCGAAGCGATCGCGTACGCCGTCACGGATCTCGCGGGCAAGCGCGATGACATCACTCGCAGTCGCACCGCCGCGGTTGGTGATGGCCAGCGTGTGCTTGGTCGACAGTCGAGCCGCGCCGTCCTCGGGATAGCCGCGCGGGAATCCGGCACGCTCGACCAGCCAAGCCGCACTGGTCTTGACGGGGCCAACCTGCGACCCATCTGAGGGGCGCACGTCCGGCGCACCGGACTGCGACCATGCGGGGGCTCCCTCGGGCACGCTGCCGGCCTCGACGACCGGATTCGTGAAGAAGGATCCGACGCTCCAGGTGTCATGATCCGCGGGGTCTAGCACCATGCCCTTGCCGCGGCGCAGTTCGAGCACGGCGGCCCGCACCTCGGCGGCCGGGGTGCGCTCGCCCACCTCGACGCCCAAGCGATCGGCGAGTTCGGTGTAGCCCACGGGGGCGGAGAGATCGCCAAGCCGCAGCTGGAATTCGACGGACACCACGACATAGCGGCCTGGATCTGACTTGAAGCGCGAGGAGCGGTAGCCGAAACCGCAGTCTCCTGTCGCGAGCACCTCGAGGAGACGGGTGACACGGTCGTACGCCGTCACGCGCGCAATCGTGTCGGCGACCTCCTGGCCGTAGGCGCCGACGTTCTGGATCGGGGTGCCCCCCGTGAGGCCCGGGATGCCCGACAGCGCCTCGAGACCGGACCACCCCTCGGCGACGGCGCGTGCAACGAGGTCATCCCACGGCTCGCCCGCCGCGACCCGCACCCAGGCCCCCGCGCACGAGTCGACGGTGACATCGACTCCACGCGTGCGGACCAGGACGAGTGTGCCCGGCAGGCCCGCATCGGAGACGACGACATTGCTGCCACCGCCGAGGATCGTGACCGGCTCCCCCGCGGCATCGGCTGATGCGACCGCGTCGATGAGCTCGGCATCAGTCTCCGCCACCACCGTCCGGGCGGCAGGGCCGCCGACTCGCAGGGTGGTGAAGTCCGACAGGGGTGGCTCCGCCGCCCCGCCGGGCAAGTCCGACAGGGGTGGCTCCGCCGCCCCGCCGGGCAAGTCCGACAGGGGTGGCTCCGCCGCCCCGCCGGGCTCTGAGGCGGTCATGGCAGTCGGACGATGGCCCAGGCGTTGCCGAGGACCTTTTGGCCCCCGTGGGTGGCCGTCAGCATGACCTTCGCGCGATCCCCCTCGAGCAGCTCCGTCACCTCGCCGGCAACCTCGATGACACTGCCGGTGTCGTCGTCGGGCACGGGCACGGGGCGCGTGAAGCGCACGGCGTACTCCTCGAGCAGTCCCGGATCGCCGAGCCAGTCGGTGACCACGCGCGCTGCCTCCGCCATGGTGAACATCCCGTGCGCGATCACATCAGGGAGTCCGACCGATGTGGCGAAGCGCTCACTCCAGTGGATCGGGTTGAAGTCACCGGAGGCCCCGGCGTAGCGCACGAGATCGAAGCGCGTCACCCGGAAGGTCTGAGCAGGCAACGTCGTCCCGACAGCGATGGCGCTCATGCGTCCTCCCCCGCTGTGCCGCGAGCGACGATGACGGTGGTGGTCGTCGCGACGTGCTCGCCCGCCTCGGTCGCGAGATCGACACGTGTCGTGAGGATGTCGTTGCCGGCCACGGCCCGGATGGTCTCGATGGAAGCCGTCGCCACGATCGCATCGCCCGCGACGATGGGGCGAGAAAAGGCAAAGCGCTGCTCTCCATGCACGACGCGGGAGTAGTCCAGGCCGAGCTCGGGGTCCATCGCCGCCTGGCTCGAGCCGGCGTAGGCGATGACGAAGGCGAAGGTCGGCGGCGCGATCACATCGGCGTAGCCGAGGGCCCGGGCCGCCGAAACGTCGTGATACGCGGGATTGGCGTCGCCGATCGCGGTGGCGAATTCGCGCACCTTCTCGCGACCGACGACGTACGCACTTGTGGGCGGGTAGACCCGCCCCACCAGTGCCGCGTTGAGGGTCAGCGGGTCTCCTTGTGCATGGTGTGCTTATTGCACGCCGGGCAGAACTTCGAGACCTCGAGACGATCAGGGTCATTGCGACGGTTCTTCTTGGTGATGTAGTTGCGGTTCTTGCACTCTTCGCAGGCCATGGTGATCTTCGGCCTGACGTCTGAGGACTTGCTGGCCACGGGGCCCTCCTGTCTGAGAGGCGCCGAGGCGCCTCATTGCTTGCCGGCGCCGGAGCGCCTCGGTGCGGCGTAGCGGAGGCCGGACTTGAACCGGCGACACAGCGATTATGAGCCGCTTGCTCTACCTGGCTGAGCTACTCCGCCGATGGTGGTTCGGGCCCTGGGGCGGACCCGGCCGAGCCCCTTTACGGAATCGAACCGTAGACCTTCTCCTTACCATGGAGACGCTCTGCCGACTGAGCTAAAGGGGCGCGCGGGCGTGTGCCCACGGCCCGGGAAGCGTACACGGGCCCCCGGCCTCGACCCCAATCGAGGTCCGGCTGGCGACCCGCGGCGTAGACCGCTTCACTGGCCTCATGAGCGACAAGTGGACCGCGGCCGATATCTCCGACCTGACGGGGCGCAGGGCCATCGTCACCGGCGCCAATTCCGGGCTGGGCTTCGAGACGGCCGTCGCGCTCGCGGCCCACGGGGCCGAGGTCACCCTGGCCGTGCGCGACACCATCAAAGGCGATGCGGCTGCTGAGCAGATCCGGACCCGGGCGCCACAGGCTCAGGTCGAGGTACGCCGCCTCGACCTCGCTGACCTTGCCTCGGTGGACGAGTTCGCCTGGCTATGGCGCGAGGCCCACCTGGAGGGACTCGATCTGCTCATCAATAACGCCGGGATCATGGCGATCCCGCGGCGCGAGACCGCCGACGGTTTCGAAATGCAGCTCGGCACCAATCACCTCGGCCACTTCGCGCTCACCGGTCGCCTCCTCGAGGCCATCCGGCCCGGCGGTCGCATCGTGACGGTGTCGTCGCAGGCTCACCGGATGGGGAAGATCGCTTTCGAAGACCTCATGGGCCAGCGCAAGTACGGCGCCTGGCGTGCCTATGGTCAGAGCAAGATCGCCAATCTGCTCTTCATGCGCTCCCTCGCCGAGCGCCTCGAGCGTGCCGGGTCGACGGTGATGTCCGTCGCGGCACATCCCGGCTACGCCAGCACGCACTTGCAGGCGGTCGGCCCGGAGATGCGCGGCCAGGGCTGGATGAACACCGTCATGGGAGGCCTCAACAAGGTGCTCGCGCAGAGTGCCGCGATGGGCGCGCTGCCCACGCTCTACGCGGCGACCTTCCCCGCGATCCGCAGCGGCGACTACATCGGCCCGGATGGCTTCGGCGAGCAGCGCGGCCACCCGAAGCTGGTCGGCATGACGGAGTCCGCCCGCGACGACGCCGTGGCCGATCGCCTCTGGTCGGTGAGCGAGGACCTCACCGGCGTGCGCTACCTCGACGATTAGTCGAGCCTCGACTAGGCCAGCGCAGGGTTGATGACGACCTTCAGGCTCTCGGGGCTCATCGACGTGTGCAGGGCGAGATCGGCGTCCGCGAGTCCGAACTCATGGCTGACGAACTCCTCGAAGGGGTAGCGATCCGCGTAGCGCTCCAGCAGGCGCAGAGCCGGGCCGTATCCGGTTGAGGGATGGTTGGTGAGCCCGATCAGGCGGATGTTCTTGCTGCAGATATGACGGTGGACATTCATCGTGATCTCGCCGGTGTCGGCGAAGTTGCCCATCTCCAGCATCATGCCCCCGCGCTTGAGCATCTCGATGCCCTCGACGAAGGACGCCGGGGTATTGGCCATGTAGAGGACGACGTCGGCACCGCGA
>JAULZJ010000154.1:0-16269 GCA_032117435.1 Candidatus Nanopelagicales bacterium
GTCGTCTAGACCTACAGCGCCTTGAGTGAGCTCACGACCTTGGTGAGCGAATCCTTCGCATCACCGAAGAGCAGCGTCGTCTTGGGGTCGTAGAGCAATTCGTTCTCGATACCGGCGAAGCCCGGGCGCATTGAGCGCTTCAGGAAGACGACCTGCTGGGCGTTGTCGACGTCGAGGATCGGCATGCCGTAGATCGGTGCGGACTCATCCGAGCGGGCTGCCGGATTGACGACGTCATTAGCCCCCACGACGAGCACGACGTCGGTGGAGGAGAAGTCGGGATTGATCTCCTCCATCTCCTTGAGCTGCTCGTAGGGCACCGACGCCTCCGCGAGGAGGACATTCATGTGCCCCGGCATGCGGCCCGCGACCGGATGGATGGCGTAGTCGACCTCGATGCCGCGGGCGGTGAGCAGGTCGGCGAGCTCGCGCAGTGTCGACTGCGCCTGCGCGACCGCGAGGCCGTAGCCCGGGACGAGGATGACCTTGTTTGCGTAGCCCAGCATGATCGCGATGTCGTTGGGACCGGCCGAGCGCACGGGACGCTCCTCGCCGGTGCCGGCGCTTCCCTGCGTGGTGCCGGAGAAGGCGCCGAAGAGGGTCGAGGTGAGCGGGCGACCCATGGCCTTGGCCATCTCGCGCGTGAGCAGCGTGCCCGAGGCGCCCACCAGGGTGCCGGCGATGAGGAGCAGGACGTTGTTGAGCACGTAGCCGGAGGCTGCCACTGCGAGGCCCGTGCAGGCGTTGAGCAGGGAGATGACGATGGGTACATCGGCCCCGCCCACAGGGAGCACGAAGAGGACACCGAAGGCAAGCGAGAGGACCAGCAGGAGGAGCACCACCCAGAACTGCGGGTCGACGAAAAGCCAGACTCCCGTAGCGATCGTCGCAACAGCGACGAGGATGGTGATCCACTTGCCCGCAGGAATGACGACGGGCCGGGTTGTCATGATCTCCTGCAGCTTCAGGAACGTCACGATGGACCCGCTGAAGGCCACCGAGCCGATGATGATCGTCAGGACGGTGAAGAGCGAGAAGAGGAAGTCGCCCTGGTCTCCCAGGTGAAGGAACTCCACGATGGCGATGAGACCGGCAGCGCCACCACCGACACCGTTGAAGAGCGCCACGAGCTGCGGCATCGCCGTCATCTTCACGCGCCGAGCGGATATCCAGCCGATCGCGGAGCCGACGAGGATGGCCGCGATGATGAGGACGAGGTTGTCGAGCTCGATACCGGTGAAGAAGAGCACGACGGTGGCGACGACAGCCCCGATCGCGCCCAGAGCCGTCCCGAGGCGCGCGGTCTTCGGCGAGGATAGGCCCTTGAGGGACAGGATGAAGAGGACGGCAGCGCCAAGATTGACCAGTTGCGCCCAGGTGGGGGTGTTCACAGGTTGCCCCCATCCGCGTCCTTCGCGACGGACTTGCGCGGCTTGAACATCTCGAGCATGCGGTCGGTCACCACGAAGCCGCCCACGAGGTTGATGGCACCGAGCAGGACGGCGAGCGTCGCGAGGACGATCTCCAAGATCCCTTCGGCGCTGCCGAGGACGATGATGCCGCCGAGGAGCACGATGCCGTGGATGGCATTGGCACCCGACATGAGCGGCGTATGCAGGATCGTCGACACCTTAGCGACGACCTCGTAGCCGACGAAGACGCTCAGCACGAAGATCGTGAGGAGGGCTACCCCATCCATGTCAGGAACCTCCCTGCAGTGCGGCTTGGGCTGCCTCGTTGCGGACGTCGCCGTCGAGGACTACCGCACAGCCGTCGATGATCTCGTCACTGGGATCGGCCACGACCTGCCCTTCCTTGGCGACCAGGGTGAGGAGCGAGTAGACGTTCATCGCATAAAGCTGAGAGGCGTGAACGGGCATCTCACTCGGCACATCACGTCCGCCCCAGAGGAGGACCTCTCCGACCATGACCTCCTCGCCCGGACGTGATCCCTCCACATTGCCGCCGGTCTCGGCAGCGAGGTCGACCACGACCGAGCCAGGGCGCATGCCCTCGACCATGGATCCCGTGACGAGCAGCGGTGCCTGCCGTCCCGGCACAGCCGCGGTCGTGATGAGGACATCGGACTCTGCGATGTGCGGTGCGAGCAGGTCGCGCTGCCTCTTCGCGCGATCCTCCGACATCTCACGGGCATAGCCACCGGCGCCCTCGATGACATCCAGATCGAGTTGAATGAAGGTCGCGCCCATCGAGCGCACCTCGTCGGCGCTCGCTGCGCGGACGTCGTACGCCGAGACCCGCGCGCCGAGGCGCTTGGCTGTGGCAATTGCCTGCAGCCCGGCGACTCCCGCACCGAGCACCAGGACGCGGGCCGGCTGGATGGTGCCGGCCGCCGTCATGAAGAGGGGGAAGAACTTGGGGAGGCGGTCCGCGGCCACGAGCGCGGCGCGATAGCCGGACACCAGTGCCTGGGAGGTCAGCGCATCCATGGACTGGGCGCGGGAGATACGGGGCACTAGATCGAAGGAGAGACCCGTCGCGCCGGCATCATGCAGACCGCGCACCGTGTCCAGGTCGATTGCGGGTGAGAGGAATGACACGGACACGGCACCTGACTTGAGCCTCTTGGCGTGCGCGTAGTCCAGCGGTCGCACGGATGCCACCGCGTCCGCTCCCGCCAGCGCGTCGTCCATGTTGGCCGACGGGACGATCAGGGCACCGGCCGCGAGGTAGTCCGGGTCGGGGGCGAATGCCTGGTCGCCAGCACCCGACTCCACGACGACCTCGAAGCCCAATTGCGTGAACTTGCCCACGACGGACGGCACGACGGCCACCCGCCGCTCACCCGGGCGAGTCTCCCGGGGCACAAGCAGCCTCATCTCATACCTCCGGGCGGCAGCCTACGACCACTAGCGTGGGGTGGCATGCGGGGACCTTCAGCTTTCGTACGCGGGATCAAGCGTCCCGAGGCCTTCCACGGCCGCGGCGTGCGCCGCGGCTTCTTCGAGGGGTGGTACGTCAAACTCGTCGATGCGCGGCAGCAAGCTCGCTGGGCGGTGATACCCGGCGTGTTCCGCGGCCAGGACGGCGAGACGGTCACGGACGAGGCGTTCGTGCAGGTGCTCGACGGAGCGACGGGGAAATCGTGGTATCACCGGTATGAAGCTGAGGAGTTCGACGCAAGCGATCGAAACTTCGACATCCGCGTCGGTCCCAATACCTTCAGCACGCACGGTGTCCACCTCGACCTCCCCGACCTGCGCGGTGACGTGGAGTTCACGACTCCATTCGATCCGTGGCCTGTCACCTGGCGTCGTCCTGGGATCATGGGGCCGTACGCCTGGGTCCCCCTGATGGAGTGCTACCACGGAGTCGTGTCCTTCGGGCACGACTTGAGGGGCACGCTCGAGTCAGCCGGATCCCGCCAGGATTTCACGGGTGGCCGCGGCTACATCGAGAAGGATTGGGGTCGCGCTTTCCCCGCGGGCTACGTGTGGATGCATTCCAACCACCTCGCAGGGGCGCCCGAGGCCTCGCTGGTCGCATCAGTCGCGATCATCCCGTGGCTGCGCTCGTCCTTCCGTGGCTTCATCGTCGGATTGCGGCTGGGTCGTCGCCTGCACTCGTGGGCTACGTACAACAACTCTCGCGAAGTGGACCTGGCGATCGACGACAGTCACGTGCGCTGGAGCCTTGAGGGTCCGTCGGGCCTGCTTGAGCTCAGTGCTGAACGCGTGCGCGGCGGTCTGCTCCACGCGCCAATCCGCACCCGCATGCACGAGCGCGTGGAGGAGACCCTCGACGCCACCCTGGGAGTGCGCCTCACGGACCCAGCCGGGCACATCGTGCTCGACACCGACGCCACCTGCGCGGGACTGGAGGTCCACGGTGACCTCGCACGTCTACTCGCCGTGGGCACGCGCTGAGTGCGCTGGATGAGACCGTCGTGAGAAGGGATCTTCGTTAGAAGGGGTCTTCGTCGCGGCGCGCGAGGATCTGGGCGACCACGCGCATCATCATCGCGGCCGAGAGGAAGAGGCCGACGAAACCGATCAGGCGCAGGGGGTTGGCCACCGTGTCGTTGGCGACAAGGCCGCCAGCGATGAGGACCAGTCCCGATCCGATCAGTCCGAAGACGCCGACGACCGTGAAGAGGATCCGATTAATCCAGTGCTCCACCCGGTGACCGTCCGACCCCGAGAAGCGATCGATGCGAAGGGTCAGCCGGCCACTGCGCGCCTGCAGTGCGAGATCCTCCGTGACCTGCGGCATCGAGCGCAGGACAGGTAGTGCACGAATGAGCTCGCGCGTGAGCTGATCGCGGGGATCGAGCTCATTGTGGGCAACGATCTCGCCCATCTTCGCCTGAGCGGCCGGCCCCATGCGGAAGTCGGGGTCTAGGGCGCGCAGCGTGCCGTCCAGGGTGAGGATGGCGCGGGCCAGGATCGTCAATGTCGGCGGTGCACCCACTCCATGTCGATCCAGCACCCGGATGATCTCCGAGATCGCCGCGGGATCGAAGCCGCCGCCCTGGAGGGTGGTGAGCACGATCCCGAGGTCGAACTCCAGGGATGAGATATCGATGTTCTCGCCCGCCTGACCGGCGACGCGCCTCACCGCGCGAGCGAGGATCGATGGATCACGCAGCGTGAAGCCGAGCGCCATCTGCTGCAGGCCCTCGAGAGTCACCGGATCGATCCAGCCCACCGCGCCAAAGTCGATGAGCCACAGGGTGCCGTCGCTGCTCACCAGGACGTTGCCCGGATGCGGATCGGCGTGGTAGACGCCGTCGATGAGGATCTGGGAGAGGAAGGAGTCCATCAAGTGGCGTGCGAGTTGGCTGCGGGGCGCATCGCAGTCATTCACCGCCCGCTGATCCGACACCGAGGCGCCCACGACCTCGTCCATGACCAGCACGCGGCGGGTCGTGAGGTCGGCATAGATCTCCGGGATTGCCACGCCGTCATCTCCAGAGCACGCGCGTCGCATAGCGGCGTTATTGGCAGCCTCGCGCGTGAAATCGAGCTCCTCCGTGATCCCGGCGACGAGCTCACGCGCCAGACCTACGATGCCCACGCGCCGTGCCGCTGCCGATTGGCGCTCGAGACTGCGGGCACCTCCGACGAGGACTTTGCCGTCGATGGCGACATTCTCCTCGACATCCGGGCGCTCCACCTTGACGATGACGTGACGGCCATCCCGGAGCACGGCCCTGTGCGTGACCCCGATCGATGCCGCCGCCAACGGCTGCTCATCGACGCTCGCGAAGACCGTCTCGAGCGGGGCGCCCAACTCGGACTCGATGACACTGCGCACTGTCGAGAAGGGGAGCCCGTGCACGGACGAACGCAACTGTGCGAGTTCATCGGTGATCACAGGTGGGAGGAGATCGTCCCGCGTCGACGCGATCTGCCCGAACTTCACGAGCATCCCGCCCGACTCCTCGAGAGTGAGTCGCAGGGCTCGCGCCGTCTCGGGTGAGAGCAACTCTGAGCGGGACGCCAGACGGCGCCCGATGAGGCCATTTGCGCGAGCGATGCGCGCGATCTGGGCGAGTCGGCGCGTGACAGCGATTCGCGCCTTCAAGGCGCGAATGGGGTGAGGGATGCCCCGGCGACCGCGTCGCGGCCGGAGCATCGCGTCGATGACGAGGCTGGCCACCAGGGCGACGACGAGGGCGTATCCGAGCCAGGTCAGGGCGAGGAGGAGTGTCTCGGTGGAATCCTCCTCGAGATTGAGTTCGACATTGCCCGAGACCTGAATGCCGAGCAGGATGGCGCCGCCGAAGAAGCCGATGACCCCGGCCGCCAGGGACCTCAGGCGACCGCGACGGACATCGAGGATGCGCGCTGAGAGCCAGCCCATGAGGAGCGAGGCGAGGAAGATCAGCGTGAGGACCACGATCAGGTCCCAGATGGAGCCCTCACTCTGGATCACGGAGGCATGATCCCACGGGGTCGACGTGGTGGCGACGGAGTCCTGTGATGCGGCTCACCGGATCGCAGGGCGCTGCTTAGCCGAACGTCACCGGGAGTGATCCTTGAAGTCATCGGCGATCCACATCCGTGGCCTAGACAAGGAAGCGGAGTCCGGAACGCCGGACCCAAGAGGAGGACTCGTGATCAGCACTACCCCCGCTGACACCACCTTGGCCTACGCCACACCTGTCGGACACATTCCGCTCACCGGCACCTGGTTTGCCCGCGTGGGCCTGCGCCCCTACCAGACGCTCGGGCTCGTCGAGCGTGCCTCGAGCCCGCGCAACCCCGTACGTACGCTCCCGCGACTCGATCTGGCGGCTTGATCCACCCAGCAGCGTCAACCCGTCGCGTGGACGACGGATCGGGTCCAAGATGGGGCCATGGCCAAGACCCCGCTTCGCCCGCAGCGCTGGCAGCCACCCACGAACGTCGGCCGCCGCGGGCCCTTCAGCCCCAATTCCGCGCTCGATGCCGTGGACGTCATTCCGCTGCCAGGGTCCGGCCCGGAGGATGTCGCTGTTGACAGGTCCGGGAACGTCTACACCGGGACTCGTGAGGGCTACGTCCTCCGCATCTCACCGGATGGGCGGACCGTCGATCGCGTCGCGCAGACCGGTGGTCGGCCACTGGGCATCGAGGTGCATCCCGAGGGGTGGCTCGTCGTATGCGATGCGCATCGCGGGCTGCTCCGCATAGACCCGGCTACAGGCGACATCACCGCCCTAGTCACCGCCGTCTCGGGCCGACCGCTCCGATTCACCAACAACTGCGCTGTCGGCAACGACGGCACTATCTACTTCTCGGATTCTTCCCTGTATTTCGGGCTCGATGAATTCAAGGGGGACATCCTGTCTCATACGGGTAGTGGACGCGTGCTGCGTCGATCCCCCGACGGCGAGGTGAGCATCGTCCTTGACGGTCTTGACTTCGCCAACGGCGTCGCACTCGCCGAGGACGAGAGCTTCCTCCTCGTCGCGGAGACCGGTGGCTATCGGATCACGCGCCTCGAGCTCACCGGCCCGCAGGCAGGACAGCGCTCCGTCATCATGGATAACCTCCCCGGACTGCCGGACAACATGTCGACGGGCAGCAACGGGGTTTTTTGGGTGGCATTGCCGTCCGAGCGCAACGCGCTTCTCGACAAGCTGCTGCCCCGCACCCGCCTGCTGCGGTCATTCGTATGGGCGATGCCTGATCGACTGCAGCCCGATGCAAACCGGATCACCTGGGTGGTGGCGATCGATGGCGAGGGCGAGGTCGTGCACAACCTGCAGGGCGCCGGCGATCACTTCCACTACGTCACCGGCGTGCGAGAGCACGCGGGGAGTCTCTACCTCGGCAGCCTGGTCGAGCCTGGTATCGCCGTCATCTCGCTCGGATGACCCGCGAGCGGAACACGGACCTGCTGGGCCTGCCTGCCCGCGGCGTGACTTCCGGCTCGCTACGTGAGCGGCCATCTGCACTCGGTCGATCCCACGAATGACCGTGAGGTGCCCCCGCTCAAGGGCATCTATGCCGGTGGAAGTAGCGAGGCACTCGGCGTAGTCGTCGAGATCACGCAGCAGATGCCCTAGGACCTAGACGCGCTTGCCGAGCGCGTCCGTCAGGCGGAGCAGGGCCGGACTGCGATCACCCTGCGGGACTACCGCTCGGATGATGCATAGCTCGTCCGTCGCCATGGCGGCGGCGAGAGCCGCATCCAGCTCGTCCTCCGTGGTCGCAAGCCAACCGCGCCCTGTGCCGAATACCGCGGGCAGGGCCTCTGCCATGAGCGGTGGAATGTCATTAAAGGGCCCGTCCCGCATCGGCCGTTGCGTCCCATAGCCGTTGTTGTCCAACACGAGGATGACGGGCGTCACTCCGTGGAAGGCAGCTGCTCCCGCCTCCAGCCCGGTCATGGCGAAGGCGCCATCGCCCACGAGCACGACGGGACGCAGTGAGGGCACGGCGATGCCGGCGCCGAGTGCCCCCGGCACGGCGTAACCCATCGTGGCGTAATAGGCGCTCGACAGGCACCAATGCGGTGCAGCGAGGTCCACCGACGCGAAGAGGCACTCACCCGGGTCGACCAGCAGACCGTGGCGCTCATCGAGGTGGCGGTCCACCGCGGCGATCACCCTCGCGACGCTCAGCGGCGCACCGGCGTGCGGATCGAAGCCGGGCCGGTGATGCATCTCCTCGAGTTTTTCCTGTGCCTCACCCTGCGCAGCGGCGGCGAGGGCCGGCAGGAATGCCCACAGTGGCACATCGCGGTAAGTGCGCAGACCGATGGTCACCTCGGTGTCCTGCGCGTCGATGTGCCGGTGCGGATCCAAGTGCGCGGTGAAGGCGCCCATCGTCAAGTCGGTGTTGAGCACACCGAAGCTCACGATGGTGCTCGCCGTCTCGACCCGATCGACGACTTCGGGATCGGACACGGCACCCATGTAGACCCCGAGCGAGAGCGGGTGCCGCTCGGGGAAGAGGCCCTTGGCGAGCGAACTGGTCGCGACAGGCACCTGGAGTCGCTGGGCAGCCGCGGTCAGGGCCGGACCCAGACCCCTGCGCCACACCATCGCCCCCGCGTGGATGACCGGCGTCGGCGAGTCGCGAAGGCAGTCCATCGCATCGGCCACGGCGGCGCGCAGCCGGTCGTCATCGACCGTTGGGAGGTGGGACCGGAGCTGAGCCTGGGTCGGCGGAGCGATCGGCACATCGACGAGATCACGTGGGATCTCCAGATAGCCCGGGCGCTGCTCTGACAGCACCTGGGCGATAACTCGATCGATGTCGTCAGCAGCGGTCGCGGGGTTGCTGACGACAGCCTGGGCGCACGTCAGCTCTTCGAAGACGACGAGCTGGGAGTCGAAGTTGCGGATCTTGTGGTGCAGCAGGACGTCGCCCACGCGCTCCTTGATGCCCGGGGCTCCGGAAACGACGAGCAGCGGGACCTGTTCGGCCCAGGCACCCGCGACCGCGTTGGCGATCTTGAGGCCGCCCACGCCGTAGGTCACCCCGACGACACCGAGGCCCTTGAGACGGGCATAGGCATCCGCCGCGAAGGCCGCCCCTTGCTCGTCAGCTGTCACCAGAATGGGGAATCCGACGTCGTCCAATTCGGCGAACAGGCGCAGGGCATAGTCACCGACGATCCCGAAGCCCCGGTCCACACCGCGCTGCGTGAGCCTGTTCGCGAGATGCTGCGCGATCGTCAGCTCACTCGTCGACTCGCTCACCTGCGAAGACTAATGCTCATGCCTCGAGCTCCGGATGGACCTCCCCGGGTGGGAGATCCTGGCGAGCGCCAGCAAGCCAGCCCACGAGACGCAGGCCATAGCCGACAGAGGGCCCGATCAGCAGCGCGAAGAGCACCGTGCCGACACCGACGGTGCCGCCGAGGACCCAGCCGGCGCCGAGCACCACGATCTCGATGGTCAATCGCACCGGGGTCACCGCAATGCCCGTGCGTTCGTGGATGCCGGTCATGAGACCGTCACGAGGCCCGGGGCCGAGATTCGTCGTCAGGTAGAGCCCACTGCCGATGCCGACGAGTGCGATCCCGCCGATCACCTGCGCAAGTCGCCACCCTGGCGACTCGGGTGTCGGCAGGACCCCGATCATCACCTGCAGCGCGAGCGCGATGATCACGGCATTGGCCACGGTGCCTAGCCCAGGTCGTTCCCGTAGTGGGATCCACATGAGCAGGACGACGACGCTGGTGAGGAAGGTCGCAAGGCCGATGGCCATACCCGTGCGCACGGAGATGCCCTGGGCGAAGACCGTCCACGGGGCATTGCCGAGTGCGGCGTCGACGAGCATGGCCTCGCCCGTGCCGAAAAGCCATAGGCCCGTGACCAGCACAGCGAGTGTCGACGGTCTACCACGCCAGCGCGATCCCTCACTGCGCCATCTGGTCCGCGGAATGGTCCGGGAGGGTACGACGCGCCGCCATGCCTCGCGCAGATCCACGTGCGCGGACACTACCCCTACGCGAGTCGCCTACTCGATGATGGCTCGGCGCGGCCCGATGCTCCAGGCCAGGTAGTTCCAGGCCCAGTCGGCAAGCACGCTCACACGGTTGCGCCCGCCCGCGAGATAGGCGACATGCAGACCGAGCCATGCCAGCCACGCCGTCGTGCCGTGGAGGCGAATGCCCGGGGGCACCTCTGCCACGGCGCGGCGGCGTCCGATGGTCGCCATCTGCCCCTTGTCCAAGTAGTGGAAGGGCTCCATCAACTTGCCGGTCGCGAGCGCTGTGATGTTGCGTGCAGCATGGCGGCCCATCTGCATGGCGACGGGTGCCACCATCGGGAGCGCCGTACCCCCGTCCGGGACGAATGCCGCTGTGTCGCCGACGACCCACACATCCGGGACCCCGGGCAGCCGAAGGAACTCATCGACGACGAGGCGCCGGGCCGGACCCGTCGTGCCGAGCTCGGACCAGCGCTCCGGCGCGGCTACGCCTGCTGCCCAGACGACGGTGCCCGCGGGCAGGATCTCTCCGTTCTTCAGGTGCACATCGCGCTCGTACATCCGGTCTACAGCCGTGTCGAGCTTGACGATGACGCCGAGCTCCTCGAGCTCCTCCTTGGCATGGGCACTCGACTCCTCGGTGAACGAAGGCAGTAGCCGCGGACCGGCCTCGACGAGGGTGACCGTGGCCCTATCCGCGATATCGGGGTACTCGCGCACGAGGCTTGCCTGCAACTCCGCGACGGCACCACTCACCTCGACGCCGGTAGGGCCACCGCCGACCACGACGACGCGCAGGGCCTCCCGGGGCAGCCGACCCTCCTGGACATCCTCATAGGTGTTGAGCAGCCGAGACTTGATGTGCCGCGCCTCGGCTATCGACTTCATCTGCAGTGCGTGCTCCTCGACACCCGGGATGCCGAAGGTCGTCCCGACACTGCCCGTCGCGAGGATGAGCTGGTCGTAGGCGACCTCCTGGCCGTCGTAGAGCCGGATCCGATGCGCACTCGGGTCGACCCGCACGACATCGCCACGGATGAAGGTCACCCCGGGGATCGCCGAGCGCACCGGGTAGGCGATGTCGTCTTCGGGTAACGCGCCCGTTGCCACCTGATAGAGGAGCGGACTGAAGAGTTGGTAGGGATGCCGGTCGACGATCACGACCTCGACCTTGGCCGAACGCTTCAGGATCTTGGCGGCATCGAGGCCCGCGAATCCAGCCCCGATGATCACTACCTTCATGCGCCGCATTGCCCGATGGTGCCAGGTAAATGGGGATCACGCAGAGTTGGGGCAGGCTTCCACCAGCGGCACGGTCGCGGACAGCGACGCCGTCACTGCTTCATAGAGACGAGGGCACTCCGCGGCCACGACATCGCTTTGCAGAGCGACCTCGCTGAGGATGGCCACGGCCTCATCCACTCCCGCCGAATCGCGCACGGCGATGAGCTGGCCGAGCACCTGGTCATAGGGCGACATACTCGACACCGCCGTTGGCGGCGCCGATAGGCGAGCACGGTCGTCCTCGCTCAGCTCGGGCAGATCCACGCCGTGCCGATGAGCCTGGGCGGCCACGACCTCGGAGACGGTGGGGAGGTCATCGACAGCGCTGTCGTCATCGGTGAGCCACGCACCCCACATGAGCAGCCCGACCACGCCCAGGGTGATGACGGCGAGCACGGAGACCGCGAGGCGAGGCACGCCACGAGGGTACGGCGACCGGGCGCCTACACGCATCGCCAGCGCCTGCCGCTTACAGTTCCGGCATGTCGCAAGCCTCCCCCAATGCCGTCTCCGACCAGGCCCCTGGCACCGAGCGCCGCTGGTGGTCCCTCCTCGGACTCTGCCTCGTCACGGCACTCGTATGGGTCACGGCGAGCGATATCTCCATTGCGCTGCCGACCATCGCCCGCGATCTCGGCGGCACGATGGACACCCTCCAGTGGGCGGTCAATGGATACTTCCTCGCCGGGGCACTCATCATCGTCGGCGGCCGTGTCGGCGACATCTACGGGCGCAAGCTCCTCTTCGCAATCGGCACTGTCCTCATCCTCGTCGGCTCCGTGGTCGCTGCCCTGGCACCGACGCCGCTCGTGCTCATCATCGGCCGCGTGCTTGAGGGGGTCGGGGCCGCGGCGATCCTGCCCACAGCCCTCGCAATGATCGCCGTGATCTTCACCGGCAAGCAGCGTGACACCGCCATCGCCGCATGGATCGCCGTGTGCTGGGGTGCCCAGGCTCTCGGGCCGCTCGTCGGCGGGGTCATCGTCGAGGGCCTGTCCTGGCGCTGGATCTTCTGGATCAACCTGCCCATCGGCATCGTCGCCCTGCTCATCACCTGGTGGGCTACCCCGGAGACTCGAGACGTGCACGCGGCCCGTCGCATCGACGTACCCGGTGTCGTCACCCTGGTCGGCAGCCTCTTCCTGCTCTCGTGGGCACTCGTGCAGTTCGACACCCTGCCGACCGCCGCCTTCGCCGGGATGATCATTGGGTCGATCCTGCTTCTCGTGGTCTTCGTGCTCATCGAGCGGAAGGTCGCAAGCCCTGTCATCAAGCTCTCGGTCTTCCGCATGCGCAGATTCGACGGTGCGGTCCTGGCCAATCTCATCGCCAACTTCGTCTTCGGTGGCGTCATCTTCTTCATGGCGCTCTACCTCCAGGTGGTCGAGGGATACGACCCGCTCAAGGCGGGCCTCCTGCTCCTCCCCGCGACCATCCCGATCCTCATCGTCAATCCCCTCGGCAATTGGCTGGGTCAGCGCTTCGGCCCCGCCTGGCCTACGGCGGTCGGCATGGCGTGCCTTGCCGTGGCTGCCTTCCTGCTTCTCGACCTGACCGGCGACTACTCGCAGCTGATCGCCCCCTTCATCCTCATCGGCATCGGTATCGGCCTGCAGATCACCCCGTGCGCGGCGACGGCCGTCGAAGATCCCGGCGATGCCGGCGAGGGAGTCGTCTCGGGCGTCTTCAAGGCCGCCTCGATGATCGGTGGGTCACTCGGTGTCGCGGTCGGCACCGCGATCTTCCAGAGCAGCGCCCGCAGTCAGCTGGAAACCATCCTCAGCAACCCCCCGGCCGAGACGCTCGCCAAGGTGCTCGACGTCCTCACCGGTGGTCTCCGGCTAGAGGATGTCGCCTCGCTCATCCCCGGGGACGCCCAACAGGTCATCACCGACGCCTTCGACGCGGCGGTCGGTATGGCGATGTGGCCCTCCATCGCCGTGTCGCTCATCGGCGTCATCGTGGCTATCGTGCTCCTCCGCGGGAAGGCTCCCGCGGGTGGCATGGGCCACTAGACCTGTAGAGGACGTGCATTGTGAGTATCAGCGTGGGCGACCGCATCCCCGACGTGACCCTGCGCGTCGTGACCGACACGGGAGCTGATCCCGTGTCCAGCGCCGAGCTCCTGGGCTCGGGCCGAGTCGTGCTCTTCGCGGTGCCGGGCGCATTCACGCCCACCTGCTCCAACTCCCACCTGCCGTCCTTCGTCGAGACAGCCGGGGACTTGGCGTCGGCCGGTGTCGACCGGATCGTGTGCCTCTCCGTCAATGATCCCTTCGTCATGGCCGCCTGGGGTGCATCACAGGGTGTCGGCCCGGAAATCACGATGGTGTCCGATGGCAACGCGGAGTTCACCGAGGCGGTCGGCATGGGTGTCGATGCGTCACGTGCCGGCATGGGCGTGCGCTCCAAGCGCTACGCCATGGTGATCGAAGACGGAGTCGTCACCGCCGTCCTGCCCGAGGAAGATGGCTTCTCCGCGGTCGTGAGCACCGGCCAGTGCGTGGTCGGTGCGCTCACGTCCTGAGTGGCAGGCACGTCGGATAGTCGCCGGTATAGGCGATGGTGAGCGAGCGCGTCGCACGGGTGAGTGCGACGTAGAGGTCCGTACCCCTCCGGGCCGCTTCCGCATCGATGAGATCCGGCTCGACCACGATCACGTCATCGAACTCCAGGCCCTTGGCCTGCGCCACGGTGAGGACTGAGACGGCCGCATCGAGCCGCTCATCCCCATGGCCGACGAGATCACCCGAGAGGACCTCCCGCAGGAGCAGCTCGATGCTGTCCACCATGGAGGGTGCGGTGATGACGGCGGCGCGACCCGCGTCCTCGCGTCGCGCGGCACCCGACGCGAGATCGGCGATCGCCTGGAGCGAGTCGATCCGCATGATGGCCGGCGGCTCCCCATCGCGGATGGACTCCACAGGGGCAGGCTCACGGCCACTCGCCTCGAGGACCTCACGAGCGAGGTCCATGAAGGGTCGTGGAGTGCGGTAGTTGACGGTAAGACGCTCGACGCGCCAGCGCTGCTCAGTCCTGTGCCGCGATTTGGTGATATCACGCAGAGCACCCGCCCAGTCATCCGCGCCGGCCACCGAGGCGGTCTGATCGAGATCGCCGACGACGGTCATCGACAGGGACGGGCAACGTCGCGCCAGCAGGCGCCAGGTCATGGGGGAGAGTTCCTGGGCCTCGTCCACCACGATGTGGCCGTAGACCCACTCGCGATCCTCGGAGGCACGATCGGCTACCGACACGATCTCTCGAGGTCCGTCGTACCGATCGAGCAGTTGCTCCGCCGAGACTCCGCGTGTGCCCGTCATCTCCAGCACGCTCTCGGCGTATTCCTGCTCCGCTCGACGCTCGGCCTGGGCTCTCGCCTGGGCCTGGCGCTCAGCCTCGTCCTCGACTCCCAGCAACTCCGCCGCCTCGTCGAGCAGGGGGACGTCGGCGGGCGTCCATGCCGCGCCGCGCGGCCGCGACAGCAGGAGGCGGTCCTCCGAGCGCATGCCACGCGCGGCCTCGGCAAGGCGGTCCGGGTTTGCGTAGAGGTCAGCGACCAACTGCTCGGGTGACACGGGCATCCAGGCAAGATTGACCTCGCGTCGCACGTCCCGTGAATCGCGCAGGTCCTCGATCAGGATGTCGCGATTCCCGCTGAGATCAACATTGCGGGCATCCGCGAGCTCGCGCGCCAGGGAGTCGAGCAGCGTCAGCGCGAAGGTGCGGCGTGCGACGTTGTGCGGTCGACGTGAGGCCCGCGCACGGTCACGTGCAGAGACCACCATTTCGGGCGTCAACGTGATGCTCGTCCCAGCGACATCGAGCCGACGTGGACCGTCGGGCACACGCTGGCGCGCTCGCACTGCGCGATGGATGACGTCCGCCATCTGCACGCGTCCCTTGATGGCCGCGACCTCGACCGGTTCCCATTCCGTGGCGTCGATGCCGGGGTAGAGCTGACCCGGGGTGGCCAGGACGGCCGCGGTCTCCCCCAGGGCTGGCAGCACCTGGCCGATGTAGTGAAGGAAGATCCGATTGGGGCCCACGATGAGCACGCCACTGCGCGCCAACCGATCCCGGTGCGTGTAGAGCAGATACGCAGCTCTGTGCAGGGCGACGACAGTCTTGCCGCAACCGGGAGCGCCCTCGACGATGAGGATCCCCCCGAGCGGTGAGCGCACGATGGCATCCTGCTCCGCCTGCATCGTCGCGACGATGTCGTGCATGCGTCCGGTCCGACGAGCGGCAAGCGCTGCCATGAGCACGCCGCCTCCCTGCACATCCTCGGCGTGCACGCCTGAGTCACCTTCAGCCAGCGCCCCCAGATCGAGCACATCATCCTCAAGGGAGGTCACCTCGCGGCCGGACGTGACGATGTGGCGGCGTCGTACGACGCCACGCGGATCGGCCGAGGTCGCCTGGTAGAACGGCTCAGCGGCGGGCGCGCGCCAATCCGTGAGGAGGGGGCGCTGATCATCGTCAGCGAGACCAAGCCGACCGATATAGCGAGCGTGCCCCTCAGCCAGGTCGAGTCGCCCGAAGCAGAGTCGCGTCTCGGCAGCCTCGAGTGCCTGGAGGCGTTCGGCATAGAGCTTGACGAAGGCATCCTGCTCGGTCATCGCAGCGGGAGTTCCCGTGGTCTGATCGTGCTGGGCACGTCGCAGGTCGTCTCGGGTGCGCTCGCGGACCACGTCCAGCCGGCCATAGAGCGACTCCACCACCGCACGCTCGGTGGCGAGCTCACGCTCCCGGCTGATCCCCATGGCACGCCTCCCGAATATGGGGAGGATTGATCATGCCGCACGCGGGGCTACATCGCCTGCCCGGGGCGTCAGGCGAGGGAGAAGCTGCGCTTGGTCCAGTCGGCCCAGTCGATGTTCCACATCGCACCCGGGCCTTCGAACCAGTCGAGTTCCACACCGGTGTCGGTGGTGATGACGGGGTCGCCCTCGAACGCATTCTCGTAGAACCAGATCGCGTCCTCCATCGACATGTTGGTGCAACCATGCGATGTGGAGGCCCGTCCGAGGTTGTGGAGATTCCACGGGGCAGCGTGCAGATACTCGCCGCTGGGCGTCAGGCGGAGGGC
>JAULZJ010000155.1:0-2169 GCA_032117435.1 Candidatus Nanopelagicales bacterium
GTCATGATCCCGGCGCAAGCGGGCGCCGTGCTCGGCACGCGCCTGATCGCCGGCCCGCTCATGCGCCGCATCGGCATCGCCAGGACTGCAGAGGTGCTCTTCGGGGTGCTGGCCATCGCCATGCTCGGCTCCTTCCTCGTCACCGCGGACTCGCCGCTGTGGGTGCCGATCGCCTACGTCACGGTCTACAACGTCCTTACCGTCGCAGCATCGATCACGGTGACCAGCGGCGTCCTCATCTCCGCTCCCGGTGTGGACTCCGGCCAGCTCAGTGCCTATCGCGGCTCGGCGCAGGCGCTCGGGGCCGTGCTTGCGGTCGTCGTCATGAACTCGGCCGTCTTCACGCTCGGCCGGGCGTTCCTCTCGAGCGATCTCCAGGCCCAGGGCCTGTCTGAAGACGAGGCTGCCGCGCAGATGTCGAGCATCCAGGCCGCGTCGACGTCACCGGATGTGATGGGGCAGTACGCCGTACCCCTGCCCTCGGGGGTGGAGACGAGTCAGGTGATCGCCGACAGCATTGCGGCCGGGCTGCACATCAATGGCGTCATCGGAGCCGTGCTGGCCATCGCGTGCGCATTCCTCGCTCGGCCCAGGCGCGTGTCAGCGGTGGGCGATCCTCACAGCCGCGTGGGATAGCGGCGGCGCACGAGCGCGCTGAGACCGAAGGCCAGGACGGCCATGGTCCCGATCGCGATGTAGTTGCCGTAGGACGTGACGAAGGCAAGGGGCGCGGCCACGAGGGCCGACACCACGGGGCTCAGCGATGCGAGGACCCACCGTCGGCGCTCCTCGCGACCGAGTTGGCGGACGAGCAGGTCGTCCCGAAGCGCGATGAGGATCAGCACGACCTCCATCGCGCTGACGCATGCCATGTAGACGAAGAAGAAGGCGAGTGCGCGCGGATCCCACTCCTCGCCGAGCAGAGCGGCGGGCAGGGGCAGCAGAGCGATGAATGCCAGGTAGATGAGGACGCCCCAGATATAGCGGTTGTCCATCCGTCGCAGAGTCAGGGTGAACCTGTGATTTGCCTTCCAGTAGAACGCCACCCAGATGAAGGTGAAGGCGTATGCCCAGATATTGCCCATGCTCGCGGCGATGACCTGGCCGACATCGGAACTGCTGAGATCGGTGAGCGCCGGCAGGACGAGCTGGACGGCGATGAGGGTGAGACTGATCGCGTAGATGGCGTCGCTGAAGAAGATGACGCGCTCGAATCCCTGGGTGCCGCCGGAGTAATAGCGCTGCGTCCACGGGTCCTGATCGGAGTCGTCCTCAGGCGCGGGCTGGTCCTCGCTGACATCGTCGAGCATGACCCGAGGGTAACCATCCGCGCGGCCTTCACGGATCGATCAGATCGATGCGCACGGTCGACAGCCGCTCAGGGAGGCTGTCGATCACGTCCCGGCGTGGATCGGGCACGTCGAGGTGGGGGCCGCGGGCGATCCCATCGAGTCGCCGCAGGCGTGGGTCGTCGAGCGCGGCCTCGACGAGGGGCCGGTCACCTCCCGTGCAGAGATACTGGACCGGCAGTGCGGGCAGGATCACGCGGGCGGCGTAGCCCACGGCGGCATCGACGAGTTCGTGCACCTGCTTGTCGCGCCGGCGTGCGAAGCGCTGCTGGGACCAGCCTCCGGCGGCGGTGCGCCCCTGGACGTGTCGCTTGCCGACATCATGCGAGATGACGGCGTCCCCTTCGACGATCGCCACCGCGAACCCCCCGCGACGGATGAGCAGGACTGCCGTACGCGGAACGCGGCGTGCAGCCGCCACGAACTCGGCAAGGTCGGTCGCGAGGTTGGGGAACGGCGGGGTGATCGTGGCCGTGGACGCATCCCCGCCCATGAGGTGGAGTGTGCCCTCGGCAATCGACAGCGTCGAGCCGGCGTGGCGCTCGCCGAAGCCGGCGATCCATTTGTCAAGGCGCGTAGCGGGCACCTGCACCGTGCGCGTCGACATACCGACATGGTGTCAGGCGGATACCGCGGCGGTGACAGACTGTGCCCATGTCCGATGCTCTCAATGTCGACGGTGGCCCGCTGGAGGAGTGTGGACGCGACCCACTGACCGGCTTCTACCGCGATGGATGCTGCTCCACGGGACCCGACGACCTCGGCTCGCACACGGTGTGCGCCGTCGTGACGGCGGAGTTCCTCGAGCACCAGCGCGCCA
>JAULZJ010000156.1:0-4054 GCA_032117435.1 Candidatus Nanopelagicales bacterium
CCGCGCACTCCAGCACCGCGCGGACGGGACCACCCGCGATGACCCCCGTGCCTGGTGCTGCGGGGCGCAGGAGGACGACTCCGGCGGCGGCCTCACCCGTCACGGGATGCGGGATGGTGCCCTGGATACGCGGCACCTTGAAGAAGTGTTTCTTGGCCTCCTCGACCCCCTTGGCGATAGCCGCGGGCACCTCCTTGGCCTTGCCGTAGCCCACGCCCACAGTGCCATCGCCATCACCCACGACGACAAGCGCCGTGAAGCTGAAGCGGCGACCGCCCTTGACGACCTTGGCGACGCGGTTGATCGTCACCACGCGCTCGAGGAAGGCAGACTTCTCCTCGCGGGGCGCACGGTCGCGTCGCTCGCGGCGATCGCGCCCGCCCCCGGAGTTACCGGCACCGGTTCCCCGGCGATCCATTGTCGACATCCTCTACCTCTCCTGACCGTCAGAACTCAAGGCCGCCCTCGCGGGCGCCCTCCGCGAGGGCCGCGACGCGGCCGTGGAACATGTTGCCGCCGCGGTCGAAGACCACGGTCTCGACACCGGCTTGCTTGGCACGCTCAGCGACAAGCTCGCCGACCTTGCGTGCCTGGGCAGTCTTGTCGTTGCCGGACGTGCGGATATCGGCTTCCATCGAGGAAGCGGAGGCCAGGGTGCGACCGGCACCGTCGTCGATGACCTGGGCCACCACGTGACGTGCTGATCGGGTGACGACGAGCCGAGGACGCTGTGCACTGCCGCTGATCTTCTTGCGCACGCGGACGTGACGACGCGCGCGTGCGGTGCGCTTAGGGTTGCCCGAGCCGATCTTCGGGGCGATGGACCTCACTTCTTGCCCGCCTTTCCAGCCTTGCGTCGTACGACTTCACCCTCGTAGCGCACGCCCTTACCCTTGAAGGGCTCCGGCTTGCGCAACTTGCGGATGTTCGCGGCGACTTCGCCGACCTGCTGCTTGTCGATGCCCATGACCTTGAACTTCGTGGGTGATTCCACCGCGAAGCTGATGCCCTCCGGCGCAGGGAAGACGATCGGATGGCTGTAGCCGAGGGCGAACTCCAGGTCCTGACCCTTGGCCTGGACCCGGTAGCCGGTGCCCACGATCTCCAGACCCTTCTCGTAGCCCTGGGTGACACCCACGACCATGTTGGCAATGAGGGTGCGCGTGAGCCCGTGGCGCGCCCGCGAGTCCCGCTCGTCATCGGGTCGGGTGACGGCGAGGGTGCCGTCGTCCTGGCGCTCCACCGCAATGGGCTCGACGACGGTGTGCGTGAGAGTGCCCTTCGGGCCCTTCACGGTGACGACAGACCCATCAACGCTCACGTCGACCCCGGAGGGGACGGCAATCGGAAGACGACCGATACGCGACATGACTCCCCCTCACCAGACGTAGGCGAGGACTTCCCCACCCACGCCCTTCTGTGAAGCCTCACGGTCGGTGAGGAGCCCGGAGGATGTCGACAGGATCGCGACACCCAGGCCGCCAAGGACCTTCGGCAGGGCCGTGCTCTTGGCGTAGACACGAAGACCAGGCTTGGAGACTCGGCGCAGGCCAGCGATCGAGCGCTCGCGACTCGGACCGTACTTCAACTCCAGGACGAGGCTCTGCCCCACGGGCGCATCCTCGACATGCCAGCCGGCGATGTACCCCTGCTGCTTGAGGATCTCGGCGATACCCGCCTTGATCTTGGAGTGCGGCATGGTCACCGCGTCGTGATACGCGGAGTTCGCGTTGCGCAGGCGCGCAAGCATGTCCGCGATCGGGTCAGTCATCGTCATGGCCATCAGGCCCTTCTCGCCGTGGTATCCCCCAGGGACCTGCGGCGTCGTGGTTTACCAGCTGCTCTTGGTGATTCCGGGAAGTTGCCCGGCGTGCGCCATCTCCCGCAGGCAGATCCGGCACAGGCCGAACTTGCGGTAGACGGAGTGAGGACGTCCGCAACGCGTGCACCGCGTATAGCCACGCACGGCAAACTTCGGCTTGCGCTGCTGCTTCTCGATCAGTGCTTTCTTCGCCACGGTCAGTTCTCCTTGAAGGGGAAGCCGAGGAGTCGGAGCAACGCCCGGCCCTCTTCGTTGTTGTCTGCAGTCGTGACGACCGTGATGTCCATGCCGCGCACTCGGTCGATCTTGTCCTGGTCGATCTCATGGAACATCGACTGCTCCGTCAGGCCGAAGGTGTAGTTGCCGCGACCATCGAACTGCTTGGGAGACAGCCCGCGGAAGTCGCGGATGCGAGGCAGTGCGACGGAGAGCAGTCGGTCCAGGAACTCCCACATGCGATCGCCCCGCAGGGTCACGTGCGCGCCGATCGGCATGCCCTCGCGCAGCTTGAACTGCGCGATGGACTTGCGCGCCTTGGTCACCTGCGGCCGCTGGCCGGTGATCTCGGTGAGGTCGCGAATGGCTCCCTCGATGAGCTTGGAATCCCGCGCAGCCTCGCCGACACCCATGTTGACGATTACCTTGGTCACGCGAGGCACCTGCATGATGTTCTCGAAGGCGAACTGCTCCTGCAGGGCCGGGACGATCTCTTCGCGATAGCGCGACTTCAGTCGCGGCATCTCACGCTGGGTCATTGTGGTCATCACAGGTCCTTGCCGGTTCGCTTGGAGACTCGCACGTTGCGCGTCGCCTCATAGGTGCTCCCATCCGCACGGCGCTTCTCGACCTTCTCCTTGCGGGAGCCGACGCGCGTGGGCCGGTTATCCTCGGGGTCGACCACCATCACGTTGGAGACGTGGATGGGCGCCTCGGTCGTGATGATGCCGCCGGTCTTGGCGCCGCGATTGTTCTGCCCCACCCGCGTGTGCTTCTTGATGCGGTTGACGCCTTCGACAATCACGCGCTCGGAGTCGGGGAAGACCTCGATTACCTTGCCCGTGATGCCACGATCCTTGCCGCTGAGGACCTGCACGAGGTCACCTTTGCGAACGAAGAGGCCAGCCATGTCAGAGCACCTCCGGTGCCAACGAGATGATCTTCATGAAGCGCTTCTCGCGGAGTTCGCGACCGACGGGCCCGAAGATGCGGGTCCCGCGAGGTTCGCCATCACCCTTGAGGATGACGGCCGCGTTCTCATCGAAGCGGATGTAGGAGCCATCGGGGCGACGGTTCTCCTTGCGAGTGCGGACGACTACGGCCTTGACGACCTCGCCCTTCTTGACGCCGCCACCGGGGATGGCGTCCTTGACCGTCGCGACGATGATGTCGCCGATCCCCGCGTAGCGACGGCCGGAGCCGCCGAGCACCCGGATGCAGAGGAGTTCCTTCGCACCCGTGTTGTCGGCCACCTTGAGCCGGGACTCTTGCTGAATCACGTCGTCTCTCCTACTTCGCCTTCTCGAGGATCTCGACGACGCGCCAGCGCTTGGTCGCCGACAGTGGCTTGGTCTCCATGAGCAGGACTCGGTCACCGATGCCGCAGGAATTCTGCTCATCGTGCGCCTTGAGCTTGCTCGTGCGACGCACCACCTTGCCGTAGAGCGGGTGCTTGAATCGGTCCTCGACGGCGACGACGACGGTCTTGTCCATCTTGTCGCTGACGACGAGACCCTCACGGATCTTGCGCGCGTTGCGTTCTGAGCTCACGTTCACCTTCTCGTCGGTCATGCCGCACCGCCGACGTGTTCGACGGGAGTGATGCCGAGTTCGCGCTCACGCATCACGGTGTAGAGGCGGGCGATGTCCTTGCGGACAGCGCGGAGTCGGCCGTGGTTCTCGAGCTGACCCGTCGCGCCCTGGAAGCGGAGGTTGAACAGCTCCTCCTTTGACTCGCGCAGGCGCGTGACGAGGTCCTCGTCCGTGAGGCCGCGGAACTCCTGGGGGGATGTGCCGGCTGCCATCAGACCTCCGCAATATCGTCGCGACGCACGATCCGGCACTTCATGGGCAGCTTGTGCATCGCCCTCGTCAGTGCCGCGATTGCGGTCTTCTCATTGGGGTACGACAGCTCGAACATCACTCGCCCGGGCTTGACGTTGGCGACCCACCACTCCGGCGAACCCTTGCCGGAGCCCATACGAGTCTCCGCCGGCTTCTTGGTGAGTGGGCGGT
>JAULZJ010000156.1:4064-14187 GCA_032117435.1 Candidatus Nanopelagicales bacterium
GGGGTAGATGTTGATCCACACCTTGCCACCACGACGGATGTGCCGGGTGATAGCGATACGGGCGGACTCGATCTGGCGGTTGGTGACGTAGGCCGGCTCGAGTGCCTGCAGGCCGTAGGTGCCGAAGGTCACCTCCGTGCCGCCCTTGGCAGCACCCGTGCGCTTCGGATGGTGCTGCTTGCGATGCTTGACCTTGCGCGGGATCAGCATGATCAGACCTCGCCCTCTGTCGGTGCGGGAGCCTCAGCCGCAGCCACGGCCACGGCCTCGACCGCCTCGTCCTCGCGGCGAATGCCACGGCGGGGGCGCTCTGGACGCTTGCCGAGACGGGCAGCCGCAGCAGCGGCCTCGCGCTCGGCGCGGCTTGTCGGCGCGTCACCCTTGTAGATCCAGACCTTTACGCCGATACGACCGAAGGTGGTGCGGGCCTCGTAGAAGCCGTAGTCGATGTCAGCGCGCAGGGTGTGCAGCGGCACGCGACCCTCACGGTAGAACTCGGTGCGACTCATCTCTGCGCCGCCGAGACGACCCGACACCTGTACCCGGATCCCCTTGGCGCCGGCCTTCATCGTGCTCTGCATTCCCTTACGCATGGCGCGGCGGAAGGACACGCGACTCGAGAGTTGCTCGGCGATGCCCTGGGCCACGAGCTGCGCATCGAGCTCGGGGTTCTTGACCTCGAGGATGTTGAGCTGGACCTGCTTGCCGGTGAGCTTCTCGAGGTCGGCACGGATGCGATCCGCCTCAGCGCCGCGACGGCCGATGACGATGCCGGGACGCGCGGTATGGATGTCCACGCGCACGCGCTCACGGGTGCGCTCGATCTCGACCTTGCTGATGCCTGCCCGCTCCATGCCCTGCGACAGGAGCTTGCGGATGGCGACGTCCTCCTGGACGTAATCCCGGTAGCGCTGACCCGGCTTGGCACTGTCGGCAAACCAGCGCGACGTGAAGTCGGTGGTGATGCCGAGGCGGAAGCCGTGGGGGTTGACCTTTTGGCCCATGTCAGCTCTCCTCATCCTTCGCGGCAGCTGCCTTCTTCGGGGCCGCCTTCTTCGCCGCAGCCTTCTTCGGGGCGGCCTTCTTCGGGGCAGCCTCGGTAGCCTCAGCCTTTTCCTGGGGAGCCGCCTTCTTGGCCGCGGCCTTCTTGGGCGCAGCCTCCTTGGGCGCAGCCTCCTTGGGCGCAGCCTTCTTGGGCGCAGCGTCGGCCGACTCCTTCGGGGCAGCCTTCCTCGCGGCCGACTTCTTGGCTACCACCTTGACCGGCTCACGAACATCAAACTCCTCCAGCACGACCGTGATGTGGCTGGTGCGCTTGCGGATGCGGAAGGCACGGCCCTGGGCGCGAGGACGGAAGCGACGCATGGTCGGACCCTCATCGACGTACGCCTCGGCAACCACGAGCGACGTGGCGTCGAGATTATGGTTGTTGGTGGCATTGGCGATGGCACTGTCCAGCACCTTCCCCACCGGATCGCTCGCATCCTGCGGAGCGAAGCGCAGCACCGCCTGGGCGTCGGCTGCGGGCAGCCCTCGGATGAGGTCCACCACACGGCGCGCCTTCATGGGCGTGACACGGACGAACCGCGCCTGGGCCCTGGCTTCCATCGCTCTCCCCTTGCCTCTCGTGACTCTCGCTATGCCGGTGCCAGCGCTACTTGCGCTTGGCCTTCCGGTCTTCCTTGACGTGCCCCTTGAACGTGCGTGTGGGGGCGAACTCGCCGAGCTTGTGCCCGACCATGTTCTCCGTGACGAAGACAGGCACGTGCTTGCGGCCGTCGTGCACCGCAATGGTGTGGCCGAGCATGGCGGGCACGATCATCGACCGACGCGACCACGTCTTGATCACCTGCTGGCTCTTGGCCTCGTTCTGGGCGTCCACCTTCTTGAGCAGGTGGTCGTCCACGAAGGGACCCTTCTTCAAGCTCCTGGGCACAGTCGTCTCCTAGCGCTTCTTGCCGGTCTTACGTCGACGGACGATGAACTTGTCGCTCGGCTTCTTGGACTTACGGGTGCGCCCTTCGGGCTTGCCCTTGGGGTTGACCGGGTGCCGACCGCCCGATGTCTTGCCCTCGCCGCCGCCGTGGGGGTGGTCGACCGGATTCATCGCGACACCACGGACGGTCGGGCGGCGGCCCTTCCAGCGCATGCGACCGGCCTTGCCCCAGTTGATGTTGGACTGCTCGGCGTTGCCGACTTCGCCGACCGTGGCGCGCGAGCGCAGGTCGACATTGCGGATCTCGCCGGAAGGCATGCGCAGCTGGGCGTAGGGGCCGTCCTTGGCGACAAGCTGCACGCTCGCGCCCGCCGAACGCGCGATCTTGGCCCCGCCCCCCGGCCGAATCTCCACGGCGTGGATCACAGTGCCGACGGGGATATTGCGCAGGGGCAGGTTGTTGCCGGGCTTGATGTCCGCCGAGGAGCCGGTCTCGACAGTGTCGCCCTGGTTGAGCTTGTTGGGTGCCAGGATGTAGCGCTTCTCACCGTCAGCGAAGTGCAGGAGCGCGATGCGCGCGGTCCGGTTGGGGTCGTACTCGATGTGAGCGACCTTGGCCGGCACGCCGTCCTTGTCTGCACGTCGGAAGTCGATGACGCGGTAGGCACGCTTGTGCCCACCACCCTGGTGCCGTGTGGTGATGCGGCCCTGGTTGTTGCGCCCGCCCTTGTTCGGCAGGGGGCGCACGAGCGCCTTCTCGGGCGTGGAGCGCGTGATCTCGACGAAGTCGGCCACGCTGGCACCACGACGACCGGGCGTCGTCGGCTTGAACTTGCGGATTCCCATGGTCTCGTCCCTCGCCCTAGCTAACCGGTCCGCCGAAGATGTCGATGCGATCACCCTGTGCGACGGAGACGATGGCGCGCTTGGTAGCCGCCCGTCGTCCGAAGCCGCGGCGGGTGCGCACCCTCTTGCCCTCGCGGTTCATGGTGTTGACCGAGGTCACACGCACGCCGAAGATCTGCTCGACCGCGATCTTGATCTGGGTCTTGTTGGCATCCGGCGCCACGATGAAGGTGTACTTGTTCTCATCGAGCAGGCCGTAGCTCTTCTCGGAGATCACGGGAGCGAGAAGGACATCTCGCGGATCGGCGACCCTCATGCCGACACCTCCGATTCGGTCGCGACGGCCTTGGCGCCACGGCCCTTGACGGGTCCGGCGACGAAGGCGTCGAAGGCTTCCCTGGTGAAGATGACGTCATCCGTGACGAGCACGTCGTAGGTGTTGAGCTGATCGGGAGCGACCACCCGGACGTTGGGGAGGTTCCGCACGCTCAGCCACGAGGCCACATCGTCGCGCTCGACCACGACCAGCAGGTTTGGACGCTCCGTGATTTCGAGCAGCAGACCCTGCGCCAGCTTCGTCGACGGCTCATCGCCGTCCACCAGGCTGGTGACAACGTGGATGCGACCCTCGCGCGCCCGGTCCGACAGAGCTCCGCGCAAGGCGGCAGCCTTCATCTTCTTGGGGGTGCGCTGGTCGTAGGAGCGAGGAGTTGGCCCGTGGACAGTGCCGCCGCCAACGAACTGCGGTGCGCGGGTCGATCCCTGGCGGGCGCGACCGGTGCCCTTCTGCTTATAGGGCTTCCTGCCGCCGCCGCTCACCTCGCCGCGCGACTTGGTGTCGTGCGTGCCCTGGCGTGCCGCCGCCAGCTGCGCGACGACCACCTGATGGATGAGGGGGATATTGACCTGGACGTCGAAGATCTCCGCGGGGAGATCGACATCGCCCTGTGCCTTGCCCTGGGGGCCGAGGACCTTCACGGAAGTCATGAGGACACCGCCTTCGACGTCGTGCGCACGAACACGAGTCCACCCTTGGGACCGGGCACGGCACCCTTGATGAGCAGCAGTCCGCGCTCGGGATCGACAGCGTGCACCTTGAGGCCCTGGGTGGTGTGTCGGACGGTGCCCATGCGACCCGCCATCCGCATTCCCTTGAAGACCCGGCCGGGAGTGGCGCAGGCACCGATGGACCCTGGCTTGCGGTGATTGCGGTGGGCACCGTGAGAGGCACCGACTCCCGAGAATCCGTGACGCTTCATCGTGCCCGCGAAGCCCTTGCCCTTGGTGGTGGCGGTGACGTCGACGACCTCGCCAGCGGCAAAGGTCTCGGCGCCCACCTCCTGGCCGAGGGTGTACTCGGTCGCATCCGAGGTCCGCAGTTCCACGAGGTGCCGACGTGGAGCCACGCCTGCCTTGGAGAAGTGGCCTGCCTCCGGCTTGTTGACCCGGCGGGGATCGACGGCGCCGAAGCCGAGCTGCACAGCGGAGTAGCCGTCGTGATCGGGGGTACGTACCTGCGTCACGACGCAGGGGCCCGCCTGCACGACGGTTACAGGGACGACACGGTTGTTCTCGTCCCATACCTGGGTCATGCCGAGCTTCTGCCCGAGCACACCCTTGACTGTCCTGTCCATCGTCATCGTCCTAGAGCTTGATCTCGATATCGACGCCGGCCGGGAGGTCCAGGCGCATGAGGGAGTCGACGGTCTTGGGCGTGGGGTCGAGGATGTCGATGAGGCGCTTGTGGGTGCGCATCTCGAAGTGCTCTCGACTGTCCTTGTACTTATGCGGCGACCGGATGACGCAGTACACGTTCTTCTCGGTCGGCAGCGGCACCGGCCCCGCGACCTGCGCACCCGTACGAGTCACCGTGTCGACGATCTTGCGCGCCGACGAGTCGATGACCTCGTGGTCGTAGGCCTTGAGCCGGATTCGGATCTTCTGTCCCGCCATGGTGGCTTCCTTCTTGAGTCCGTGCCGCTGTCTGTCTTGGGTCGTGCTGGTCAGGATTCGGGGGAGGCGGTGCGGCCTCCCCCGAACCTCGACTACTTGAGGATCTTGGTGACGCGCCCGGCGCCCACGGTGCGGCCGCCCTCGCGAATAGCGAAGCGGAGACCGTCCTCCATAGCGATGGGCTGGATGAGGTCCACCTTCATCTCGGTGTTGTCACCGGGCATGACCATGTCCTTACCCTCAGGCAGGTGCACGACGCCGGTCACATCCGTGGTCCGGAAGTAGAACTGCGGACGGTAGTTGTCGAAGAACGGCGTGTGGCGGCCACCCTCGTCCTTGCTCAGGATGTAGACCTGGGCCTCGAACTCGGTGTGCGGGGTGATCGAACCGGGCTTGCAGCAGACCTGGCCGCGCTCGACGTCTTCGCGCTTAGTGCCGCGGAGCAGCAGGCCGACGTTCTCGCCCGCCTGGCCCTCGTCGAGGAGTTTGCGGAACATCTCGACGCCGGTAACGGTGGTCTTGGCGGGCGGTCCCGGGCGGATGCCGACGATCTCGATTTCCTCGTTGACCTTGACGATGCCTCGCTCGATTCGGCCGGTGACGACGGTGCCGCGACCGGTGATCGTGAAGACATCCTCGACGGGCATGAGGAAGGGCTTGTCGACCTCACGCTCGGGGGTCACGATGTAGGAATCGACCGCGCCCATGAGCTCCATGATCGACTCGGCCCACTTCTCGTCGCCGTTGAGCGCCGGGAAGGCAGCCACGCGGACCACGGGGATGTCGTCTCCGGGGAACTCGTAGGTCGACAGCAGCTCGCGGACCTCCATCTCGACGAGCTCGAGGAGGTCCTCGTCGTCAACCATGTCGCACTTGTTGAGCGCGACGACGATGGCAGGCACACCCACCTGGCGAGCCAGGAGGACGTGCTCCTTGGTCTGGGGCATCGGGCCGTCGGTGGCGGCGACCACGAGGATGGCACCGTCCATCTGGGCAGCGCCGGTGATCATGTTCTTGATGTAGTCAGCGTGGCCGGGGCAGTCCACGTGAGCGTAGTGACGGGCCTCGGTCTGGTACTCCACGTGCGCGATCGAGATGGTGATACCGCGCTGACGCTCCTCCGGAGCCTTATCGATCTGATCGAAAGGCGTGAAGGGGTTGATGTCGGGCATCTTGTCGTGCAGGACCTTGGTGATCGCCGCGGTCAGCGTCGTCTTGCCATGGTCGATATGCCCGATGGTGCCGATGTTCACGTGCGGCTTGGTCCGCTCGAACTTCGCCTTCGCCACGGTGGGCTCCTCTTCGTTTCGGTCCGTCCGACTGTCGCGGATCGGGGGCTTGTCTGGTTATTTCGTTGTTCTTCGATCCGCGACTATTCGCCGCGAGCTTTCGCGATGATCTCCGTGGCCACGTTCTGAGGAACCTGGGCGTAGGAGTCGAACTGCATGGTGTAACTGGCCCGGCCCTGGGTCCTGCTGCGCAGGTCGCCCACATAGCCGAACATCTCAGAGAGCGGCACGAGGGCACGCACGATGCGCGCGCCCGCCCGCTCATCCATGGCCTGGATCTGGCCACGGCGGGAGTTGAGGTCACCGATCACATCGCCCATGAAGTCCTCGGGCGTGGTCACCTCCACGGCCATCATCGGCTCGAGGAGCACGGGGCCGGCCTTGCGAGCGGCCTCCTTGAAGACCATGGAGCCGGCGATCTTGAAGGCAAGCTCGGAGGAGTCGACCTCGTGGTACGCGCCGTCGAGCAGGGTGACCTTCAGGTCCACCATGGGGTACCCGGCGAGCACGCCGTACTCCATTGCGTCCTGGCAGCCAGCGTCGACCGAGGGGATGTACTCCCTCGGGATGCGGCCGCCGGTGACCTTGTTCTCGAACTCGTAGCCACCCTCGCCCTCGGTGTTGGGAGCGAGTGTGATCTGGACCTTGGCGAACTGGCCGGAGCCACCCGTCTGCTTCTTGTGGGTGTAGTCGATCTTCTCGACTGTCTTGGTGATCGTCTCGCGGTAGGCGACCTGGGGCTTGCCGACGTTGGCCTCGACCTTGAACTCACGGCGCATGCGGTCGACGAGCACCTCGAGGTGCAACTCGCCCATGCCGGAGATGATGGTCTGACCGGTCTCCTCGTCGCTTTGGACGCGGAAGGTCGGATCCTCTTCGGCAAGGCGCTGGATAGCCGTACCGAGCTTCTCCTGGTCGCTCTTGGTCTTGGGCTCGATGGCCACGGAGATCACCGGAGCGGGGAAGCTCATCGACTCGAGCACCACCGGCTTGGCGGAGTCGCAGAGCGTCTCCCCCGTGGTCGTGTCCTTCAGGCCCATCACCGCAACGATGTCGCCGGCGCCCACCGAGTCGATTTCCTCGCGCTTGTTGGCGTGCATCCGGTAGATCTTGCCGATGCGCTCCTTGCGGTCCTTGGTGCTGTTCAGCACGGCGGTACCGGTATCGAGGCGCCCGGAGTAGATGCGGACGTAGGTGAGCTTGCCGAGGTGCGGATCGCTCATGATCTTGAATGCCAGGGCCGAGAAGGGCTCGTCATCACTCGGCTGGCGCTCGATGATCTCGTCCTCGTTACCGGGCTTGTGGCCATCGATGGCGGCCACGTCCAGCGGGGAGGGGAGATAGGCCACGACTGCGTCGAGCATGGGCTGCACGCCCTTGTTCTTGAACGCCGACCCGGTGAGGACGGGAGTGAGCTTGTCGGCGAGGGTGGCCCGACGGATGCCCTCCTGGATCTCCTCGACCGAGATCTCCTCGCCCTCGAGGAACTTCTCCATCACGGCGTCATCGGCCTCGGCGAGCGTCTCGAGGAGCTTCTCGCGCCATTCGGCGGCCTGACCGGCCATGCTGGCGGGGATCTCCTCGACGACGTAGTCCTCGCCCTTCTGGGTCTCGCCTCGCCAGGTCAGCGCCCGCATGCCCACGAGATCGATCACTCCGAGGAAATCGCCCTCGGCCCCGATCGGGATCTGCAGGACCAGCGCCGTGGCACCGAGTCGGTCCTTGATCATGTCGACGCACATGTAGAAGTCAGCACCCGTGCGGTCGAGCTTGTTGACGAAGCAGATGCGGGGGACGTTATAGCGGTCGGCCTGGCGCCACACGGTCTCGGACTGGGGCTCGACGCCCGCGACACCGTCAAAGACAGCAACCGCACCGTCGAGCACGCGCAGTGACCGCTCGACCTCGACGGTGAAGTCGACGTGGCCGGGCGTGTCGATGATGTTGATCGTGTAGCCCTTCCACTCGCACGTCGTGGCGGCGGAGGTGATCGTGATCCCGCGCTCCTGCTCCTGCTCCATCCAGTCCATCGTGGCGGCGCCCTCGTGGACCTCACCGATCTTGTAGTTGATACCGGTGTAGAAGAGGATGCGCTCGGTGGTCGTGGTCTTGCCCGCGTCGATGTGCGCCATGATCCCGATATTGCGGACCTTGGCGAGGTCGAGCTTGGTCGCGGTGGACACCCTTGACTCCTTCTTCGCTACTTCTGCTGCCGACTACCAGCGGTAGTGGGCAAACGCCTTGTTCGATTCGGCCATCTTGTGGGTGTCCTCGCGCTTCTTGACGCTGGCGCCGAGGCCATTCGAGGCGTCGAGGATCTCGTTCATGAGGCGCTCCGTCATGGTCTTCTCGCGGCGCTGCCGCGAGTAGGAGACGAGCCAGCGCAGGGCGAGAGTGGTGCTACGGCCGGCCTTGACCTCGACCGGGACCTGGTAGGTCGCGCCACCCACTCGACGGGAGCGGACCTCGAGTGTGGGCTTCACGTTGTCGAGCGCACGCTTCAGCGTGGCCACGGGATCGGTGCCCGTCTTCTCACGGCACCCCTCGAGCGCGCCGTACACGATGGCCTCGGCCGTCGATCGCTTGCCGTCGAGGAGCACCTTGTTGATGAGCTGGGTGACGACCGGGGAGTTGTACACCGGGTCGATGACGATCGGCCGCTTCGCAGCGGGGCCCTTGCGCGGCATCAGCCCTTCTCCTTCTTCGCGCCGTAGCGGGAACGAGCCTGCTTGCGGCCCTTCACGGCCTGGGTGTCGAGGGCGCCGCGGATGATCTTGTAGCGAACTCCGGGAAGGTCCTTCACGCGGCCACCGCGGACGAGGACGATCGAGTGCTCCTGGAGGTTGTGACCCACTCCGGGGATGTAGGCCGTGACCTCGATCCCCGAGGAGAGCCGTACGCGAGCCACCTTGCGAAGAGCCGAGTTGGGCTTCTTGGGCGTGGTCGTGTAGACGCGCGTGCAGACGCCGCGGCGCTGCGGGCTGCCCTTGAGCGCCGGCGTCTTGCTCTTCGAGACCTTGTCCTGCCGGCCCTTGCGGACCAGCTGCTGGATCGTGGGCACTACGTCTCCGTCCATGTAGAACCGTGTAGCGTGGTGTGTGTCCGTTTTGCCTGCTTTCTCCCACCCCCGCGGTCGGGTGTGTCGCACTCCTTCCGGAGCCCACCACCCTCGAGCAGAGCTGGAGGAAAGCCAGCGCACGCGACCGATCGCTCGGTCCGGCACGCGCGTGAACCCGGGGCGGACCCCAGGCACGAGGGACAAAGATACCCGACCCGGTCAGCATGACCAAATTGGGGTCTCCCCCTCAGGGATCATGGGGGTGCTGCACCCCGAACGTCCCGGTTATTGAGACTTACGGCCGCCCGGAAGTGTCAATAACCGGAACGCTCACTGGTCCCAGGGGCCCTAGTTGCCCGAGGCGGCGCCGGCCACGATCGCAATGAGGAAGATCGCCCCGAGGATCACCGCGATCGCGGCGTAGAGGCCGATGTTGATCCAGGACACGATCTTCGTGGCGGTATTCAGGCCTTCGCCGCCCACACGACCCCCGGAAGCGGCGATCTCCTGATTGGACTTACTGGCCAGCACGAGGGCCACGATGGCGGGCACCACGGGGCAGATGAGCCACGAGAGGATCGACAGAATGAGGCCGATGACCGCGGTTGTCGATGTCGTCTGGGCCGGGGGGTAGCCATAGGGCGGGTACCCCGGGGCGGGGGCGTAGCCCGGAGCAGCCGGGTAGCCCGGGGTCGCTGCGGCGGGGGGATAAGTGGACGGCGGGTAGGCGACCGGGCCGGGGTACGGCGGAGCAGATGGCTGCCCGGGTGCGGGCTGCCCGGGTGCGGGCTGCCCGGGCGCTGCGTGGGCAGGCCACACGGGGGGAGGCGGAGTCCCCGCTTCGCTGGCGGCCGCCGGGGGTGCGCTCGGCGCATCCGGCTCGCGGGGCGCGTCGGGTCCTGGCTGCTGATCGCTCATGCCTCCACCCTAGGTCAGCCGGCAGCACCTTCTCCTCCCAAAATCGACGTCAATAGCGGCATGAGCGTCGATAACGGGCGGAATCCAGGATCGGCTGCCACGTGCTGGAGGGGCGCTCACCTC
>JAULZJ010000157.1:0-2226 GCA_032117435.1 Candidatus Nanopelagicales bacterium
CTCGGGTGGCGAGGCGCAGCGCATCGCCCTGGCGCGCGCCCTCGCTCCGCGCCCGCGCCTGCTGCTGCTCGACGAGCCGCTGTCCGCCCTCGACGCCCCTACCCGACTGACCCTGCGCGGCGAGCTCCGCCAGATCCTCTCGCGCGAGGGCATCCCCTCCGTCGTCGTCACGCATGATCGGTCCGAGGCACTCGCGCTCGCCGACACCGCAGCGGTGCTCATCGACGGGCGCGTCCGGCAGGTGGGACCGGTGGCGGATGTCTTCGATCGACCGATCGACGCGGATGTCGCGCGTGTCGTCGGGGTCGAGACGGCACTCCCCGGGACGGTCGAGCACGTGGATGATGGCCTGGCCCGGGTGAGGGTGGGGCCACACCACCTCACCGCCGTCATCTCCGATCCGGTGCACGCGGGCGAGGACGTCTACGTCTGCATCCGCGCGGAGGACATCAGCCTCGATGTCGGCGCACCCGGCACCGGCGCCTCACCGCGCAATCACGTGCCGGCCATCGTCACCGCGGTCATCGAGGAGGGTGCGCTCGTCCGCGTCACCCTCGACGCCGGCATGCACCTGACCTCGACGATCACGCGGCCGTCGGCCGCCGAGCTCGGCATCGCGCCCGGTCGAGCGGTCTCCGCGGTGATCAAGAGCACCGCGGTGCACCTCATCCCCCGCTGAGCGGGATAGGGGTCAGGAGGTGCGGCGCTCGCGCTGGCGCTTGATCTCGTACTTCCCCAGTGCGGCGAGGTGCACCTCGTCGGGCCCGTCGGCGAGGCGCAGGGTGCGTACGCCGGCGAGCATCGCCGCGAGCGGGGTGTCCTGCGAGACGCCCATGCCGCCGTGCACCTGGATGGCGCGATCGAGGATCCCCTGCACAGTGAGCGGTGCGGCGACCTTGATCGCCTGGATCTCGGTGTGCGCGCCGCGGACGCCGACGGTGTCCATGAGCCACGCCGCCTTGAAGGTGAGCAGCCGCAGCTGCTCGACCTCGATGCGCGACTGGGCGATCCACTGCCGGATCACCCCCTGATCGGCGAGCGGCTTGCCGAAGGCGACGCGCTCCTCGACCCGCTCGCACATCATCTCGATGGCGCGCTCGGCCATGCCGATCGAGCGCATGCAGTGGTGGATACGACCCGGACCGAGTCGTCCCTGCGCGATGGCGAAGCCGGCACCCTCGGCCGCGAGCAGGTTGCCGGCCGGGACGCGGACATCCGTGAAGCGCAGCTCGGCGTGGCCGCCGTGGTCGTGGTCGTCGTACCCGAAGACCTGCATCGGCCGCACGATCTCCAGACCGGGGGTGTCGCGCGGGACGAGGATCATCGACTGCTGCAGGTGGCGATCGGCGGTCGGATCGGTCTTGCCCATGACGATGAAGACCGCGCAGTCGGGATTCATGGCCCCGGTGATCCACCACTTGCGGCCGTTGATGACGTAGTCGTCGCCGTCGCGCACGATCGACGTCGAGATATTGGTCGCGTCCGATGACGCGACATCGGGCTCGGTCATCGCGAAGGCCGAGCGGATCTCGGCATCGAGCAGCGGGCGCAGCCACCGCTCCTTCTGCTCGTCATTGCCCGCGAGGACCAGCACCTCCATGTTGCCGGTGTCGGGTGCCGCGCAATTGAAGGCCGGCGGACCGAGCGCCGGACTGCGGCCCATGATCTCGGCGAGCGGCGCGTACTGCAGATTGGTGAGGCCGGCGCCGTAGGGCTCGGTGGGCATGAAGAGATTCCAGAGCCCCTCGACGCGCGCCTTGGCCTGCAGCTCGCGCAGGATCGGATCGCGACTCCAGGCCCAGTAGTCACCCTGCCTGCCCACGGTCGCGTAGAACTCCGCCTCGCGCGGGTAGACGTGGGCGTCCATGAAGGCGAGCAGTCGCTCGCGGTAGTCCTGCGTGGTCGCGTCGTAGCCGAAGTCCATGGCGGTACCTCCTCGCCGAAGTCTGTCAGTCCAGCAGGCGTAGCGCTCCATCCCCTTCGTCGAGTGGCGGCTTTGGAGGGCGGCACAGCGCTCGGCGACGTCGCGGCGATGACCCGGGTAGGCTGCCCCCTCGTCCCCGATCCGGAGGTTTCCCATGTATCGCCAGGTGTCGACGCAGGTCGACCTGCCGGCGATGGAGCGGGAGATCCTCGACCTCTGGGCCGCCGACGACACCTTCCACCGCTCCCTGGAGCAGTCCGACGGTCGACCGATGTGGGTCTTCAATGAGGGCCCGCCGACCG
>JAULZJ010000158.1:0-9137 GCA_032117435.1 Candidatus Nanopelagicales bacterium
CGGGTGGCCCACGGCGATGGCGCCGCCATTGACGTTGAGGCGGTCGATGTCGATCCCGAGCTCCCAGGCTGACGCCAGCACCTGTGCGGCGAAGGCCTCGTTGATCTCCACGAGGTCGATATCGCCGATGGTCATGCCGGCTCGATCCAGTGCCTGCTGGGTGGCGGCGACGGGGCCGAGGCCCATGATTTCCGGCGAAAGCGCGCTCACTCCGGTCGAGACGATCCGGGCGAGCGGCGTGATGCCCAGTTCGGCGGCTCGCGCATCGGACATGATCACCACTGCCGCAGCACCGTCATTGAGGGGGCAGCAGTTGGCGGCGGTGACGGTACCGTCCGGGCGGAAGACAGGGGCCAGCTCGGCCACACGGTCGAGGGTCACGCCGGGGCGCGGACCGTCGTCGCTCATCACCACGGTCCCGTCCGGGAGGGTGATCGGCACGATGTCCGTGGCCCAGAAGCCGTTCGCGATCGCCGACTCCGCGAGGTTCTGGCTCCGCACGCCGAACACGTCCTGGTCGTGCCGGGTCACGTTGCGGATCTGCGCGACGTTCTCGGCTGTCTGGCCCATGGAGATGTAGACGTCGGGGAGGGCTCCGTCGAGTGTGGGGTCAGTCCACGCGTCGGCGCTGCCCGCGGACCGGACGGCAGTGCGCGCCTCGGCGTCAGCGAATGCGATGTTCTTGCTGTCCGGGAGGAAGTCGCTGGCTCCCTTGGAATAACGACTGACCGCCTCGACCCCCACCGACAGGAAGGCGTGGCCCTCTCCCGCCTTGATCGCGTGGAATGCCATCCTGGTCGTCTGCAAGCTCGAGGCGCAGTAGCGGTTGACCGTTGTTCCCGGCAGGTCGATGCCCGCGAGCAGGGACACCACGCGAGCGAGGTTGTAGCCCGCCTCGCCTGCCGGCTGCGTGTTGCCCAGCATGACGTCGTCGATCGTGGCCGGATCGAGCTGGGGCACGCGGCCCAGAGCCGCGGTGACCATCTGCACACTCATGTCGTCCGGCCGCAGGCTGGCCAGGGAGCCCTTGGCCGCTCGACCGATGGGGGAGCGGGCGACTGCGACGATGACTGCCTCTGGCACGAGTGACCTTCCTGGTGGGGTGACGACTCGCGACGCCGGCGAGGCGAAGAGGCGCTTGACGTCAGCCGACTAGGCCGAGCTGGCGCGCCTTGGCGGCAGCCTCTGCGCGATTGCGGACGGCGAGCTTGCGGTAGACGGCGCAGGTGTGCTGCTTGACCGTGTGGCGGGACAGGTGGAGCACCTGTGCGACCTCAGGGTTGCTGTAGCCCTGAACGAGATGCTCGAGCACGTCGAGCTCTCGGCGGGACAGTTGCTCAGCCTCGGCGGCCTCCTCGCGCGGGAACACGCTTCGCCCCTGCGAGAGCAGTCGGACGGCCTCGGCCACGGCGGCAGCTCCGATGGTCTTGGAGATGAAGCCGTGCCCACCGTTGGCGCGCGCCACCGTTCGGGAGATGCGCCCCACTCGGGACATGAACAGCACCCGCATGTGGGGGTGAGCGGCCGACAGGGCGCGACTGACCTCCAGCCCGGGCCGTCCTCCCACGGAGAGCTCGACGAGCGCGATGCTGGGCTGCCACCGGCGCGCGGCGGCCACTGCGGTCTCCGGGGAGGCCGCCCCGTAGCACTGCCCAACCCAGGACTGCTGGGTCAGGACGGCCCGGATGCCAGCCTGGATGAGCTCGTCGTCGTCGACCACGAGCACGCGAACCTGTCGGGTGGGCTCCAGATCGGGGGTGATGGGCATTTCGAGAACTGACACGGGTTCCCCTCTCAACTGAGCGCTCATTCAGGCCTTCCTGAGCGCTCATTAAACAGTCACACTTGCCCGCGGTCAATCACTTTGGGGAACGAGATTTCGGCTCGCCCGGGTGGGCAGGACTCTGGCGACGTTCTTCGCGTGCCCCGGTCGCCGGTGCCACGGTGTACGCCAGCCGCCGGCGGCGGGACGTTGGCAGAGGCGGGAGACGGCATGAACGAGCTATTCGACCTGCAGGGAAAGGTCGCCGTCGTCACGGGGGGCGGGCGCGGCATCGGACTGATGGCGACCAGGGGGCTGCTCCAGGCGGGCGCCACCGTGTACATCGCATCGCGTGATCTGGTGTCGTGCCGAGAGGCGGCCGACTCGCTGTCTGAGTTGGGCACGGTGGTTCCGCTCGGCCATGACCTGTCCAGCGTCGAGGGCTGTCAGTCACTCGCGGCCGACGTCGCGCAACATGAGGACAACTTCCACATCCTCGTGAACAACTCAGGGGCCGCGTGGGGAGCGCCGATCGACGACTACCCGGAGAAGGGGTGGGACAAGTCGATGGACCTGAATGCCAAGGCGCCCTTCTTCCTGACCCAGGCCCTGCTGCCGCTGCTCGCATCGGGTGCCCGACCGGGAGATCCGAGCCGGGTGATCAACGTCGGGTCGGTCGACGGCCTGCGCGTACCTCGTTCGAGCAACTACGGCTACTCGGCGAGCAAGGCGGCCATCCATCACCTGACCCGTGTCCTTGCCGTAGAGCTGGGACCGCGCGGCATCACCGTGAACGCCATCGCGCCCGGGCCCTTCCAGTCGAAGATGATGGAGGCCACGCTGAGGGAGTTCGAGGACGCGCTCGTCGCTGCGTCCCCCATGGGGCGAATCGGTCAGGACGATGACATCGCCGGAGCGGTCGTCTACCTCTCGAGCCGTGCGGGCGCGTTCGTCAACGGCGCCGTCATACCCGTCGACGGAGGACTGTCCCTCATTCCCGCGTTGTGACGAGCGCACATCCCCCCGATGGGCAGCGTTCAGGGCGCAGAGCCGCGCGGGTCGTTCGCAGCGCCTACCGTTTCGATGTCCAGTTTCGGCAGACGTGCGAGGAGCCAGCGTGAGTCTTGAGCGAGTCGACCCCAATACGCTGTACCCCGCCCACGGATTCGCTCATGCCGTCGTGGCCTCCGGCAGTCGGACCATCTACGTCGGAGGCCAGGTGGCCAGTAATGTGACGGGCGAGATCCTGGCTGCCGACGACTACGAGAAGCAGAGCGACATCGCGCTGCGCAACTTCGCGCTGGCAGTCGAGGCATGCGGAGCCAGCGTCGCGGACATCGCCCAGCTGAACGTCTACATCGTCGGTAGCACCCCCGCACGACAGGAGCAGGTGTACGCAGGGCTGGCGACAGCCGCATCGGACATCGGACTGAGGCGTCCGACGATGAAGGTCGTCGGGGTGCAGGCGCTCGGCAGTCCGGTGGCCCTGGTTGAGTTCGACGGCATCGCCGTCTGCGACTGAGCGTCCGGCTGGCCCGCACTGGGAATTAGCCCCACCACTCTTGGACCCGAACAAGGAAGCGAGCACCACTCATGGAGATGCATCGAGATGTGTTCGACCTCACCGGGCGACGTGCCCTGGTCACCGGGGCAAGCAGGGGCATCGGACAGGCCATTGCCGTCGAGTTCGCGCGCAGGGGGGCTCATGTCCTCGTCGTGGCGCGGACGGCCTCGGGCCTGGCCGAGACGGTCGAAATGGCAACTGGTGCGAGCGGGTCGGTAACTCCGCTGCAGGCGGACCTGCGTTCAGAGGCATCCATCACGTCGGCTGTCGCCGATGCCGTCGCGGCGCTCGGTGGCCTGGATATCCTGGTCAACAATGCGGCGGACGACCATGACTCCTCCATAGAGGACACCGATCTCACTACCTGGCAGCGCGTCCTCGAGCTCAACCTGCAGTCCTGCTTCCTGCTCTGCAAGGCGGCGTCACCGTACCTCGCCGCCAGCGAGCACGGGAAGGTGATCAACGTCGCCTCAGTGCTCGGGACGGTCGGCGTGGCCAACGACATTGCCTACGTTTCGGCGAAGCACGGTCTCGTCGGCCTCACTCGCGCACTCGCCCTCGAGTGGGCCAGGCGCGGCATCCAGGTCAACGTGCTCGCCCCGGGATTCGTCGAGACCTCGATGATGGCCACTGTCCTCGCCGACGAGCGGGCCGCCGCATGGATCAAGCGGAGCACGCCCATGGGTCGCTGGGCGGACGCGGCCGAGATGACGGGGCCTGCCGTCTTCCTCGCCTCGGAGGCCTCGGACTTCATGACGGGACAGGTGCTCACCGTCGATGGCGGCTGGACGGCACAGTGAGGCTGCTGGCGCGATGCGCCTGCCGGCTCACCGATCACTCAAGGGAGAGCTGAGAATGCGCATACTCATCGTCGGCGGCGCCGGTGACATGGGGCAGGTCGCCTGCGCCACGGTCGCGGCGGATGACAGCGTCACCGCACTCATGGTCGCCGACCGCGACGGTGCTCGAGCGGCGGAGGTCGCCGAACGGCTCGGGGGCAAGGCGAGCGCGGTCACTCTCGACATCACCGACCATGAGTCGCTGAACGGCGCGCTCTCGAACGCGGACATCGTCCTCAACACGGTCGGGCCGTTCTACCGGTTCGGCCGGCCCGTGCTGGAGGCAGCGATCGAGGCAGGTGTCCACTACGTCGACATCAACGACGACTGGGAGCCCACGGTCGACATGCTCACCCTGCATGACGCCGCTGTGGCGGCCGGCGTCATCGCCGTCGTCGGCATGGGCGCCTCGCCGGGCATCTCGAACCTCCTCGCCTCAGCTGCGGCCGCCAGGCTCGACGAAGTCGAGACCCTGTACACCGGATGGCCGGCGGGGGTCGGCATACCGAGTTCGCCTGAGGGCATCGCTGCGGCTCGGGGCTCGGCCGCTCTCGAGCACTGGATCCACAATCTCTCGATGCCCATTCGCGTCTGGCGTGATGGCGACTACCGCGAGGTGGATGCGCTTGAGGAGTTGACCGTCACCTACCCAGGCATCGGCGCTGGCACGGTGTGGACGTGCGGGCATCCGGAGCCCATCACGCTGCCGCGGACCTTCCCGGGGATCCGGGAGAGCCTCAATCTCATGACGGGTCGACCCGGCCTGATCAACGTTGCCAAGGCGCTGGGCGAGCAGGTGCGCAGCGGGGCGATGACGGTTGCGGAGGCAGGAGATGCTCTGCTCGAGGCCCCAGGAAGGCGCGGTCCTGAGGCCGGGGTCCGAGCGCCCTTCCCGGACGTGTGGGCGCTGGCGCAGGGCACGAAGGACGGCCAGCGCGTCACGCTGGGTGTCACCACGGACGTCCTGCCGGATGGCCGCATGGGTGAGATGACCTCCATCCCTCTGGCAGTGTGTGCCTCGATGATCGCGGGAGGCGAGGTCACCACCCCGGGCGTTCATGCCCCCGAGGCCGTGATCGATCCCGAGGCCTTCTTCGACAGGCTGTCGGCGTACGCCGGCGAGCGCGCAGACGGCCAGCGGTTGCGCGTGTCGCAGCACGTGGACGCCTGACCGTCCCCCACCAGCAACGGGAGCGCACAGTGACCAGCAGCAGCCGGATCCTCTCGCGTCGGGACCTCGACTTCATGCTCTACGAGTGGCTCGATGTCGAACGCCTGACCCGGGCCCCAAGGTACGCCGAGCACTCCCGTGAGGTGTTCGACTCGGTGCTCGACCTCTTCGAGGAGATCGCTGAGGAGCATTTCGCGCCCATCAATCGCCTGCTCGACGAGAACGAGCCCACCTTCGATGGTGTCGAGGTCAGCCAGCCCGCGGAGGCCAAGGCAGCCCTTGAGGTGTTCGCGCGGTCGGGCCTCGTGTCGAGCGGCATGGATGCGGAGATCGGAGGAGGCCAGCTGCCCCATGTGGTGCAGCGCGCTGGCTTCGCCTGGCTGCAGGCCGCGAACTGCTCCCTCGCCGCGTATCCGATGCTCAGCATGGCCAACGCCAGTGCGCTTGCAGCGCACGGCACGCCAGAGCAGGTGGAGCGGTTCGTGGTGCCGCAGACCGAAGGCCGCTTCACCGGCACCATGTGCCTGTCCGAGCCCCAGGCCGGATCGTCGCTGGCGGACATCGTGACGCGTGCAGTCCCGGCTACCGACGGGACGTACAGGCTGTTCGGCAACAAGATGTGGATCTCGGCGGGCGAGCACTCGATGTCGGAGAACATCGTCCATCTCGTCCTTGCCCGCGAGGCTGGTGGACCGGCAGGGGTGAAGGGGCTCTCGCTGTTCATCGTCCCGAAGTTCCTCGTCGAGGAGGACGGCTCGCTGGGTGCCCGCAATGACGTGGTGCTGGCTGGCCTCAACCACAAGATGGGATACCGGGGGACGGTCAACACGTTCCTGAACTTCGGTGAGGGCGTGCATCCCGTCGACGGTGAACCCGGCGCCGTGGGCTACCGCGTGGGCACATCGTTCCACGGGCTCGCGTACATGTTCCACATGATGAACGAGGCCAGGATCGGCGTGGGAGCGGGCGCAGTCGCGCTCGGCTACACCGGCTACCTGCACGCGCTCGACTATGCGCGCACCCGTGCCCAGGGCCGCCTGGTGTCCGACAAGGACCCGGAGAGCCCGCAGGTGACGATCGACCGCCACCCGGACGTCAAGCGCATGCTCGTCTCCTCGAAGGCAGTCGTCGAGGGCGGCATGGGACTGATCCTGTACTCCAGCCTGCTCCTGGACGAGTCGACGACCGCCTCAACGGAGGACGAGCGCGCTGCGGCTCTGCTCCTGCTGGGCGTCCTCACTCCGATCGCCAAGGCCTGGCCATCGACATGGTGCCTGCGAGCGGACGACTGGGCGCTCCAGATCCACGGCGGATACGGCTACACCCGCGAGTACCCCGTCGAGCAGTTCTACCGCGACAACAGACTCAACCCCATCCATGAGGGCACGGACGGCATCCAGGCCGTCGACCTGATCGGGCGCAAGCTGAGGATGGACAACGGCGCAGGCCTCACGCTGCTCGAGTCACGCATCCGGGCAGCCGTCGATTCCGCGCCGGTCTCGCTCGCTGACGAGGCTGCCGAGATCCGCCACTGGATGGAGCGAGCGTTCAGCGCCACGCGGGCACTGTGGGCCGGATCGGATCCGGAGCTCGCCCTGGCAAACGCGACCAGGCACGCCGACGCACTGGGTCATGTCGTCGTCGCATGGATGTGGCTGGAGCAGCTCATCGCCTGTGATGGCAGGGATGAGCCCTTCTACGAGGGCAAGCGCCTGGCCGGCCGGTACTTCATCGGCCACATGCTGCCGGAAATCGGGCCGACCCTCGACCTGATCGAGGCACGCGACCGCCTGCTGCTCGATATCGACCCGAACCTCTTGTAACCGCCTCTTCAGGCGGCAGGCGACCACCATCCGTTCGGCAACTTCTCCACGCTTTGACAGGAGCTGACAGGGAGCCATGACCAACGTCTCGGTGCTCGGCCTCGGCAACATGGGGTCCGCCCTCGCTCATGCCTTCCTCGAGCGCGGGCACCGGGTCACCGTCTGGAATCGGACAGCTAACCGCGTCGAACTGCTCCGTGAGGCCGGAGCCGCCGTCGCGACGACCGCCCGCGCTGCAGTCGAGGCGTCACCGCTGGTCGTGGTGTGCATGATGCGCTACCTCGACATCGAGGAGCACCTCGGCGACGGCGATGCGAGTACCGCGCTTGAGGGGCGCACCCTGGTGAATCTCATGCTCGGTACAGCGGCTGAGGCGCGGAGTATGGAGGTGTGGGCACAGGGGAGAGGCGCCGCCTACCTCGACGGTGCCATCCCGGTCTTCCCTGGCGACATCGGCCTGGCAGGGACTTCGCTGGCTTTCGCCGGAAACGCGGCTGCGTGGGAGCTGCACCGGGAGACCCTGGCATCGCTGGGTGGGCGCAACGAGTTCGTCACCGGCGACGTGTCCGGGCCGAACGCTCTGGAGAACGCACTGTCCGTGTGGTTCCTGCACGCTGCCCTCCTCTCTCTTCTCGAGGCGGCAGCGATGGCGCGCGCGCTGGGCCTCAGCCAGGCCGCCATCGAGTCTCGTGCGGCGGAGGTGCTCGAGGTCCTGGGGCGCGGGATCCCGGCGGTGTGGGACGACCTCTCCGCGGAGAGGTGGGTCAACACCCAGGCCACGCTCGACGTGCACCTCGCGGCCCTGGCGACGGCGCGTGTCGACGCGCGTGACGCCGGCTGCCGAAGCGGCACCCTGGACTCGGCCATGGCGCTGCTGGAGGACGCCGTCGAGGCCGGGCTCGCGGGCGGCAACCTGGCAAGTCTGTCCGCCTGGCTCCAGTACGGCCGGCGCAGTGACGTCGCGCTCCCAAGGACACCGGTGTGACGATCCCCGGAGGATCCCGCTCGGCTCCGCTCGCGGTGATCGGCCTGGGCCGCATGGGGAGTCGCATTGCCCGCGTGCTGGCGCGCGACGGAACCTCGGTATCTGCGTGGAACCGCACTGATCCCGATCCGGAGGCGTGGGCGCACTCCGGGGTAACCCTTCATAGCGACGTGGGGGCTGCCGTGCGTGACACCGCGCTGGTGATCGCCGTCCTCTCCGCCTATGAGAACACCCGGGAGGTGCTGGCATCCGTCGCCGAGGATGGCGCCCTGCGTGGCAAGGTGCTCGTCAACGTGTCATGGGGCTCGCTCAAGGGTGCGGCTGAGATGCAGCGGTGGTGCGAGGAGGCCGGTGCCGCGTACCTCGACGGGGCGCTGCTGTGCTACCCAGACGAGCTGGGCGGTCCCGGTGGTCGCATCGTGATCTCGGGCAGCCGTGCGGCCGCGGCCGATGTCCTGGCGTCCCTGGCACCACTCGGCCCCGTGCAATATCTCGGTGAGGACCCGGCAGCGGCCAACGCCGTCGGCACCGCAGTCGGCGCCGTGTTCTATCACTCGGCGCTGGCGGCGTTCTATGAGGCGATCGCGTTCGCCTCGCGGTTCGGCGTCGAGCCGGAGGCCCTGATCCCAGAGATCCGAAGGATGCTCGATCTCCTCTCGACCCATATCGAGATCGACATCGCCACGATCCGTTCCGGCCGCTACGACGAGCCGAGTGCGACGGTCGACGTGCAGCTTGACGGCGTGCGGATGGCGGCCGAGGACCTCGCCTCGGTCGGTCAGCCGTCTCCGATCATGCGGGGCTTCCTCGAGCTCGTCGAGCCACTGGCCGCGGCGGGCCACGGCGACGGCTCCATCGCTCGCCTCTACGACGTGCTGCGCTCGCAGCCCGGCGAGTCGGCTGCCCGCCGGGGCTGAGTCGACCATGGGGCGGGTGTCCACCGAGGTCCCCCGAGTGGGCAGAAGGCGGTCCTCGGCGGTCTTTCGTCGAAGT
>JAULZJ010000159.1:0-2441 GCA_032117435.1 Candidatus Nanopelagicales bacterium
GCCAAGCGCGCCAACGCCAAAGTGGAGGTCTTCTGCTTCGGCACGCGCCTGTCGCGTATCACCAAGGCGCTCGATCGCCGCGACCCTGACGAGGCGATGCGGCAGGCCGGTGAGGCCGTGCTCGACTGGGATGGCGGGACGCGCATCGGTGACTCGCTTCGCGAGTTCACCCGCGAGGCTCGACGCTCGAGGCTGGGACGCGGGGCCATCGTGGTCATCTGCTCCGACGGGCTCGACCGCGGTGACCCGGCCCAGCTCGAGGAGGCGATGGAGACGCTGAGTCGGATTGCTCACCGGGTCATCTGGGTAAATCCCCACAAGGGCGACGCGCCGGTCTACGTGCCAGCCTCCCTGGGGATGATCGTCGCGGATCCCTACATCGACGAGGTGCACTCCGGGCACAACCTCGCTAGCCTCGAGCGACTTGCCGACCGACTGCCGAAGGTGGGATGACCATGAAGTTCAGCGTGTCCCTGGAGGCCGAGGGCGACCGCGAGATCTCTCTCGAGGAGGTCGTGGAGCTCGCTGACGCCGTCGCCGGTCTTGGCGGCATCGCCTCCGGCTTCGGCACGATGGGATACGGCGCCCAGATCATCGTCGAAGCCGACAACTCCGATGTCGCCGTCGAGATCGCCCTGGAGAGGTTCGCCGCCGCGGTAGCCACCACTTCGCTCCCCGCCTGGCCGGTCGCCCGAGCGGAGACCATCGGGGAGGACGAGGACTACGCCAACCTCGAAGACGAGCCGAGCCAGCCCGACAGCGGCGGCTGGGCCGCCGCATCGGGCCCGCAGTGATCCGCCTCGGCAGCCTGGCCGGCTACTCCTTCGAGGGCCCGCGAGCGCTTCCCGGGTGGACGCCGCCCCCCGCGCCCGCGGTCTACGCCGTCCTCGCCAAGTCCAACCCCGCCCGGCCCCAGGAATTCTCGGTCATCTACGTGGGCCACTCAGACGACCTGTCGACGGAGGGCTTTCCCCTGCGCCACCCTCGCGCGCAGACGTGGGTGAAGCGCGCCGAGGGCAAGTTCAATCTCCACGTGTGCTGGCTCGAGGTCCCCGGCGGCACCCGGGCTCACCGCGAGCAGATCGCACGCGAGCTCATCGCGATCTACGACCCGAGCTGCAACGTCGAGAAGTTCGATCAGGCATGGAAGGACGAGTGGATCGGCGACTACGAGACGTCCGTCACCGAGCCACTCACGACGCGCCGTGACCTCTCAGCGCCCTAGGAGCCACCGCTAGTCGATGCGGACGCCGACGCCTTCCATGAGGCGCGAGCGACGCGTGCCCATGGCCGGGCGAGCGACTCCCTCGGCCTCGTGCTCCTCGTGGTTGAACGTCGCACCCGCCACGATCCCCTCGCCCATGCCGTAGAGCAGGGGCAGGGCGCCGGCGACGACGCGCCCGGTCGTATTGATCGACTTCAGCCCGGGCTCGATCGCCTCGGCATCGGCCTTGATCTGCCAGACGAGGTCCGCGCACTCCTCGAGGTCGGTGGCGATCCCCTTGAGCTGCGATCCGACGATGTAGAGGTAGATCGCCAGCCCCGCGATGAGGGCGACGATGTCGATCACCGACCACCACGCGAGGGCGCTCATGAGCGGACCTTGTCGAGGACGCGACCGAGGAAGAGGTGATGCTCGAGGCCCTCGGCGAGGACGAGCTCCACGCCGCCGGCCGTCGTGCCGATCAACGCCGTATCCGCGGTGTTGGCCTTTGCAGCGATGAGGGTCACCTTGATGGCCGCAACCCGCTTGCGGATCCGGGCCACGAGGATGACGAGGATCGTGAGAAGGGCTGCCACAGCCACCACGACGACGATGCCGAGGATGTTGGCCGTAGTCCAGAGTTGTTCGACCTGGGGATCCATGTCAGCCTCCCAGCCGGGTCCGGCCACGCTTGAGGCCATCGATGATGGCCAGCGCGGATGCGATGGTCTCGTTGAGCCCCGAGAGGCCCGCCGTGTTGATCTCGGCCTGCTTGAGGCCGTCGAGGATGGTTCCCGCCTGGTTGCCGATGCGGTAGGCAAGGATGAGGATCGGCACCACGAGGGCGACGACGACGAGCACGACCACGAGGCCGATGACGTAGCCGATCAGCCAGCCTTCATGTCCGGTGAAGTCCACGCTGCTCTCCCTAGATCGATTCCGCGAAGGCCCGCACTGGCGCGAGGCTGGAGTTGACGGAGCCCACGACAGGGGCGACGGTCGACGTCTGCTGGACGATGACCTGCACGCCGCCGTCGAGGGCACCCAGGGTCTTGGACACCGCCCGGAGGTGGAAGATCACGCGCAGCAGGCCCAGTGCGGCCGCGGCGATGATGAGTGCGGCGAGCACGAGGGTGATGATCGCTTCGATGGGCATCTGGCTCTCCTAACCCAGCAGCTTCGAGACGGGGCCGGCGTAGCGCACGGCGCCGTTGGCGACTTCCTCGATGACCACATC
>JAULZJ010000160.1:0-6533 GCA_032117435.1 Candidatus Nanopelagicales bacterium
CAGGCTCATCCGCGCATGGTCAGCGTTGGTCACGTCATGCCATACCCGCTTGTGGTTCACAGCCGTGACGTATTCGACCTCCCCGTCGATGAGATCGAGGATCTGGTCGACGATGTGAGATCCCCAGTCGAAAAGCGCGCCGCCCGAGACTTCGGCGTCAGAATGCCAGTAGTTGCACGGGTGGGCGTAGCCGCCGATGAAAGACTCGAGGTGGAAGATCTCCCCGAGTGCGCCGCCACGGGCCAGGCGTCTGATGGCCATGTAGTCGGGGTCGAAGCGCCGATTCTGGTAGACGACGAGCTGTCGCTCCGCACGTCGGGCGTGCTCCATGAGGGCATCGCACTCCTGTGCCGTGAGGGCCATGGGCTTTTCGACGATGACGTGCATGCCACGATCCAGGGCCTCATGTGCCCATCGTGCATGGCTGTCGGGCGGCGTGGAGATTACGACGATGTCCAGGTGCGCGTCGGCCAGTAAGTCGTGCGGATCGGCATGCTGGGTCAGTCCCGGCTGCTCGACCAGGGCAGCGGCCATGCGCGCCGGGTTGAGGTCGCACACGGCACCCAGCGTCAACCCTGCGGTCTCGTGCACGGCACGAGCATGTTCTGCTCCGATGGCGCCGTATCCCAGGAGACCCACGACGTAATCCCGGGCAGGGCACGCAACGGCCCGAGAAGCGACGGCGAGCAACTCCAGGAACCGCGGCTCATGCCAGGCGGGGGAGTCCTCGCTGAGTGCGACGACGAGCGAGCCTCGGCCCGTCTGTGCCACGAGCCCGTGCTCGATGAGCCCCCGATGGTACGTGGCTAGCGACCCGTCGACAGGGAGGCCCGGGATCGGACTGCCGACGGCGATCACATCCGCACGAGGCCAGCCGGTGAACCGCGGGCGAACCCGCATCTCGTGCAATGGCAGGGGCCGCCCGTCAAGCAACTCGATTTCCGGTCGCTCGATTCCCCCCGGCCACGGCAGCGCATCCCATGCCAGCATGGGAACACCCTAGGGGACGCGCGGCATCTAGGAGATGCTTGCCGGGGGAGTCCGGTAGCCCTAGCCTCGTGCACGTGATGTTCCTCATGTTCGTCGTCTGGCTCGTGGTCTTCATCGGCATCTTCCGAGGCTGGCGATGGACACCGCTCCTGGCGCTAGCGAACCTCGCCTACACGCTGCTCATGCTCCGTATCCACATGACCGACCCCATTCCGCTCAACTTCTAGGGCCGACTTCTTTCAGACACGAAGGATTGACGTGACGACGACTGACGCCGACACCCTCCAGGATCGCTGGGCCATGGCCCCCGACCGGGCTGTCTTTTGGTCGCGGCTCATCAACATCGCGGCCCTGTTCGGCCTGATCATGGTCCTGGCGGGCTCCCTGCACCTGCAGTTCGGCGCGGGCGAGCAGCCGTGCCCGCTGTGCATCGTCCAGCGATCGGGAATGATCGGCCTAGCCGTCGGCCCGATCATGAACCTGCTGTGGGGGCTGAGTCCGCGCCACTATGCGCTGAGCATCTTGGCCGCGGTCGTCGGAGCTGCCGGCTCCACGCGGCAGATCCTCCTGCACATTGCCGATCCCAACGACCCCGGCTATGGACCCACGGTCCTTGGCTGGCACCTCTACACGTGGGCTCTCGTCACCTTCGTCATCGCCATCATCGGGTGCTCCGTGCTCATCATGTGGCAAGCGCCCTTCCGCGCGGGCGACAGGGGAGTGCTGAGCAGCCCCGGCCGGGCACGGCCCCTGGTGGTGGGACTCGTCGTATGGCTCTCGCTGATGGTGGTCGTCTGGATGTTCGTGGATCTCGGGGTCATCGGGGTGTCGGTCCTGCCCGAGTGCGGATTGGGCGAATGCCCGGATGACCCAGCCGACACGAATTCCCTCGGCAACCTCGGTGGATGGATTGCCGTGCTCTCAGTCGGCGTCGTCGCAGCCGTCGTCGCCTGGCTCCTTGAGCGCCGCTGGCGCGCGCGCAGCGCGGTCTAGGCGCCCCTGCGGCTATCGCCGTGATCGCGCAAGGGGTCGATTCCCGCGATGTGCTGACCCAGGCGCAGCACCTGCTCGTCCGTGAGGTCATCGATGTCAGCACGCACCTCGGCGATGATCCGCTCAGCGAGGCCTCGACGATGCTTCTCGACGTACGAGACAAGATGGTGGCTCGCATTGGCCTTCCCCTTGCCATGTCCGAGGAGGATCACTCCCGACGCCGCGTCCAGAGCTTTGGTGAGGGTCGACCAGTACACGTCGCTGTCGTCGAGGTAGGTGCCGTCCACGTTGCCGTGGTGGTGGTAGACGTTGTGGAAGCGCTTGCGGGGATCGTCGGCCACGACCTTCTCCGGACTTGAGTGGTCCGCAGAGTCCAGCGCGTAGATCCGGGTGCTGTGGAAGTCGACCGCAGCGATGGCGATGCGCCCGCTGAGGTCGATGGCGTCCGTGACATCCTGCATGTCAGACCTCCTGGCCGGGGTGCTTCGGGTCGAACCCTGCGTGACGGAGCATGCGACGCAGGTCGACGATCATCTGCGTATCGATGTCCTTGTCGCGAGGTCTTTCGAAGACCTCGGTCTCGGGCCCCAGCGTGATCTTGAACTTCCCGTCGTGTCGTTCTTCCACCTCGCCGACGTGCTCCAGCAACGAGATCGTGTCCGCCCATCGGATGTTGTGACTGGTCGGGTGGCTGAAGATCGCTGTCAACGTGTTGAGGTGATGGTTGTTGAGGTGGACGGGCTCATCCCCGGTCGCGTGTGCCATGGCGCATACCCTGCCAGATCGCCCTGGTACTGAGGGCAGCGGCGTCCTCTTCCTAGAGTATGACCATGGACTCACAGCGCACCGCTTTGGTCACGGGTGGATCCCGGGGGATCGGAGCCGCGGTCGCCCGGTCACTGGCCGCACAGGGACACCGCGTCGCGGTGCACTTTGCGACGTCCCGTGAGGCTGCCGAGACCGTACTGGCCTCCCTGGCGGGAGGTGGGCATGTGCTCGTGCAGGCAGATCTACGTGATGCCGACCAAGTTGCGGAGATGGTCGAGTCTGTCGCCCAGAGTCTGGGGCGGATCGACGTTCTCGTCAACAACGCGGGCGTCTTCACCGCCCACCCCATCGACGACACCGACTACGACAGTTGGCAGGCCGCGTGGCGTGAGACCTTGGACATCAACCTCGTGGGTCCCGCCAACGTGACCTGGTGCGCCGTCCGGCACATGCCCGCTGGTGGCCGCATCATCAATGTGGGGTCGCGCGGAGCGTTCCGCGGTGAGCCCCTTAGCCCAGCCTATGGCGCGAGCAAGGCGGCGATCGCGTCGTTCGGCCAGTCGTTGGCCAAGTACCTTGGAGGCAAGGGAATCGCGGTGACCACGGTCGCGCCCGGTTTCGTGGACACGGATATGGCCACGGAGGCCATGGAGGGCGAGGCCGGCGCTATTCGGCGCGCGGAGAGTCCCTTCGGACGCATCGCCTCACCGGAGGAAATTGCGGCCGCCGTGGCCTTCCTGGCATCGCCCGAGGCGGAGTGGGCGAGTGGCGGGATCCTGGATCTCAACGGGGCGTCGTACCTGCGCATGTGATCGAGGCACGTGCCGGTAGGCCGGCCTGTCAGCGCTCGAGAAGGAAGTCGCGGAGCAGGCGGTTGAACTCCCCCGCGTGCTCAATCTGCGTCCAGTGCCCGCAATTCCCGAAGACGTGCAGTTGCGCGTCAGGGATCAACTCGAGGAGTCGCTGTGACGTCGCCAGGGGAATCACGCGGTCCTCTCGCCCATGGAAGATCAATGTGGGGGCCGTGATGGCGGCTATCCGTGCCTCGTCATGCGCCAGCGCGTCCACCCAGCGCTGGCGGGGCGCCGGGAACATGGAGGCATAGGCCTCGTGCACGCCGGGCCTCGTGCTGGCCTCGTAGCGCAGTTGGGCGAGCTCATCGGTGCCTGCAGCGGGAGTTGCGGTGAATATCCGGAGCAGGTCGGCCATGGCAGCCACGCTGGGCTCGTAGCCCCAGACGGCATCAAGGCCCTCCGTGATCGGGAAGGAGAGTCCCACGGCGCCCATGAGGCCCAGTCGGGCGACGCGATCCGGATGGTGGATAGCAAGGGACAGGGCGATGGATCCGCCGAAGGAGTTGCCCACCACGTGGGCCCGTTCGACGTCAAGGACGTCGAGGACGCCGAGCGCGTGCGATGTCCAGGTCTCGAGGGAGTACCCATCGCCCGTGCGTTCGGTGTAGCCGAAACCGGCAAGATCCGGCGCGATCACCCGGAAGTCCTGTGCGAGTGCCGGGATGGTAAGACGCCAGTTGGCCCACGCGCTGACGCCAGGACCGGATCCGTGAATCAGGAGTACCGCGCCCCCACCCGGATCCGTGACGGTGTCGTGGAGATTGGTGGCAACGCCATTGGCAACCACCGACACACCGATCTCCGGGCTGGCCGTCATCGATCCTCCCGGGGCACCTGCGACTTGGACAACTTGAGCCCAGCCTCATCGGTGATGAGTGCATGATGCACATACGTTGCATTGGCCACGTTGGGTGCGCCGAGGCTGGAGGCGAGGAAGACCTGAGCCGCCGAGGATGCAAGGAGATCTTCCCCCCTCACAATGTGCGTCGTGCCTAGATCGCGATCCTCGATGACGGAGACCAGCTGATAGGCAGGCACGTCATCGCGTCGCCACACGATGAAGTCACCCATCTCGGCAGCGATGTCGATCCCGGCGCCCCCCACGGTCACGATCGTTCCCTCGGGCACGATGACGCGTAGTGCGGTCTCGCCGGGCACGAGCTCCAGCGACCGGCTGCGGCATCCGCCCGCGCATCCGCCAGAGGCGGGACCCTGCTGGACCGCTCGCGCGCAGGTGCAGGCATAGGCGGTGAGCCCGCGCTCCCGCGCCTGATCGAGCTCGGCCCGGTAGTAGTCAATCCTGGTCCGTTGTGACCAGCGAGCCTCGAAGTCAGCGATGTTGGCGGGGCCCACCTGCCACAGGATGCCCATGTCGTGGAGGGTGCGGAAGATGTCCTCGACGTATTCCCTGCGGTAGCGGTCGGCGTCAGCATCGTCGATGCGCAGCGCGATGTCAGCACCCCATCGTCGCGCCTGCTCCACCGTGAGAGCGAAATTGCGCCTGTTGCCCGCATGCAGGAAGCCGCTCGGAGTTGGCGCGATGCGAGTAAGGACCACACCACCATCATGGCCAAAGGGTCTCCTGATCACCAAGAACGTGTCCGAGGGGGGCTGAAACACGCCACCATGGGTTTTCGCCCACAGACGCGCAGCGCGGTTTCACCGGGCCTGGGGTCGAGGCGGCGTGTGAGGCGGCCGCCGCTGCATCTGCCCGTGGCCGGTCGAATACCCATTTCCTTGCGGGTGCAGGGGACTTTCCGATTGGATAACTGTTGTTCCACGTTGATCACTCCTGGGAGCGGCCGTGTTCGAGGGTGCAAGGGCCAGGGCGTGGCCACTCGTGCGCCGGATCCTCATCGCCGTTGCCGTGGTCGCTTACGCATTGATCTGTTCGGTGTTTGTCCTCGAGGCATACGTGATCACGGAGCGTGACGTCGTCATCGCCGTAACCCCTGGCGGATCCGATGCCATCGGTGAGGAGATCAATGAAGGGCTCATCGAGAACGGGGTGACATCGAGCCTCGTAGTCCGGGCAGACGACGTGGGCGTTATCGCGGAGGTCAACGGCTCGGATAGCCGCATGGGCAGCGATGGCGCCGTGAACGTCGCTTTCGTGGCCCAGGACGTAGACCCAGACATGTATCCGGACGTCCTCAGCCTGGGCACGATCTCGTTCCAGCCGCTGCTGATCTTCGCGCGAGCGGAACTCGGCGACGGCCTCACCCAGGCGGACCTGGCAGGGACGGACATTTCCATCGGCATTCAGGGGAGTGACGTAAACCAACTGGCAACGGATGTTCTCAGCATCTACGGCTTGACCGAGCAGGTGCGCGTGCACAGCGATCCCACCGATGTGGGTATCGAACAGCTCCTTGCTGGTGAGATCGACGCCCTGGCGGTGCTCTCGCCACCCGGAGCGCCCGAGACAAGGGAATTGGGCGTCAATCCCGAGTTGACGATCGTCAGCCTGGAAGGCGCGTCGGCGGCAGCGGTCGAGCTGGGCAATGCGCAATCGGCGACCATCCCCCCGTACGGCATCAGTGTGCGCGAAGGCATACCCAAGGAGCCAATCACGACAGTGGCCGTTGCCCTCACTGTCATCGCGCACAAGTACCTCAGCGAGCCCAATGTGTTGATGGTGGCGCAGCAATTGCAGGGGTTGGCCTCGCGGCTGCCACCGTCAAGTGACGTCGCCGTGCCATTGCCCACCTTCGACTACTCTCGGTTTCCAGCGAGTGAGATAGCGCGTAGCTACTACGAGGACGGGTTGCCCTTGCGATACGCGGTGTTCCCAAGGGCGCTGATCACTTGGGTGTGGCTGCCGCTGGGCGAGATCATCACGTTCACGCTCGTGGTGTGGGGCGTCATTCGATTCGTGCTTCCCTGGATTGGGAAGATCAGCGGATACATGAATCCCGCCGCGTACCG